>VYCZ01000268.1:4192-13579 GCA_009843675.1 Gammaproteobacteria bacterium
TGAAGAACCTCATCATGGTCGATGCCGACATCGACCCGTTTGACCTGAACCAGGTCATCTGGTCGCTGTCGAATCGCACCCGGGCCGATGACATTATCGTGTTGCCGAACATGCCGCTCAGCGATGCGGACCCGTCGGCGGAGATCGGCGGCAAAGGGCACCGGTTGATTATCGATGCCACTTCCTATATGCCGCCGGATCCGATCTCCGTCAACAACAACCTTGTGGAAACGCCGGCCGGTCCGGTCATAGAGGAACTCCAGCGCAGGCTTGACGGGTTGCGCAGGAAGTAACATCCCGCGCCTTATTGTCCCAGGCCGAATTCGCGCAGGCGTTGCCGGTAGGCGTGGCTGACATTGTCCGCCGGCAGATGGATCTCATGCCGGGCATCCAGGGGCAGGTCCGGCACTGCGAGGTGCCGGAGAACGCCTATATCTTCCTGGTTAATGATATCCCACCCGTTCAGCAGCGACCTGCGGGCGTCATCCATATCACGGGTGTCGATACTGAACTGGAATACCTTGCATTCATCGGCGCTGCGCGGGCTGGGTATGTTACAGGTGCGCTGGTCGCCGCCGGTTGGATCGTTCACGATAAAATCGATGGCGAACGGCAACACCACCCGGTAGGTGAACACGACATCCCGCGGCGTGCTGCCGAACGGCACCTCGGTGTACCCGGCGGTCTGGATTATTCCGTCCTCCGTGTGTTCGATATTTCCGGGCTTTATGATGTTATCGGGATCGCCGCCGAGGGACTCCGAATGGATATGGGGCAGGTGCGCCAGGTCGATGAAATTCTCCATCTGCCGCGCCGCGGAAACAGGCCATATGCGCGCTTTGACGAACAGCAGCCTGCTCGCATCCTGGTCTTCGTCCCTGAGCAGTGCCGGCACGTCCCGGTCGGTTTCCTGCGCCAGGCAGGTCCAGACCAGGCCGTAACGGCGCTGCATGGGGAACGAGGTCAGGCGCCAGGTGGCGGGTAGCTTGGTACCGGGGTCAATCGAGGGAACGAATGTGCATTGCCCCCCGGTATTGAAGACCAAGCCGTGGTACATACATTTGATCCCATCCTCCACGATGGTGCCGGCGCTGAGTTTGATGTGCCGGTGCGGACAGCGGTCCAAGGCGACGCCAATCTCATCCCCTGCGCGGAAAATCACCAGGTCCACGTCCAGGAGCTTTGCCGCGACGGGCGTATCTTCGACCTCGTGCTCATAGGCAACCGGATACCAGAACCGTGACAACACACCCCAGTCGTTTTCGGAAATCCCCGAAGCTTGCGGGCGTAGCAGGAACGGCGGGTTGACAGATGTGGATATGAACATGTTGCTCTCTGGAGGTTACGTGGTTTGTTTTTCCTGCTTGATCAATTTCTTCAGTATATTCCGGGCATGTACCGCTGACGTATCGCCGGGCAGGGCAACCGGCCTGGGTTTTCTGGCCATAATATCCGTGTTCCCGCCCAGTCTCCGCTGCACCGCTTCCAGCATCGGCGCATCCTCTGCGTCGAAAGCCTGGCTCACGATCTCCAGGTGCGCCTCGTCGGTGACTGTTGATTCCGAGGCTTTTATACCGCTGCCCCAGAAATAATGAGTGCTCGTTTTATTGGCCGGTGTCACGATGTGTGGCGCAATGTTGATGAAGCCTTCACCCTCGGTCACCTTCATGCCTTCAACACCGATGAAGATCCTCAATTCCAAGGTACAGGGCGGATTCCAGCGCATGGACTCGAAATCATCGACCATCTTGCCCCTGGTTTGGGGCCATAAGATATCCGTAAATTCCGAGCCTCGGTAAGGGGGCACCCGGTAGTCCGAATACACGGTATCGCCTTCGACCCTGTATTTGTATTCCGGCCTCCAGTCCGCGCCGAAGCCGGGGTGAAGATAGGGCGAATGGAGCAAGTCCAGCAGGTTGTCGGTTACCAGTTCGTAGTGTGCATTCACCTGGCTGGACCCGAACACGAAGCGGTAATCGCCGTCCGCCAGTTCGGGATAGCGGATGATCCGGTCCGGGTCGGCCCTGTCCCGGTCGCCCATCCAGATCCACAGGATTCCGTCCTGCTCGACCATGGGGAATGACTGCACCTGCGCAGACGGCGGCAGCCTGCCGGTCCACGGGTTATGGGTACAGCGGCCGTCTCCGGCAAAGCGCAAGCCGTGATAACCGCATTGAATTTGACCCTCCACCAGCGTACCGCGAGATAACGGCGCAAACCGGTGTGGACACATGTCGTACAGCGCCGCGGGCGAGCCGCCTGCGTCCCTGAACATGACAACCGGCGTTTCCAGGAATTCCCTGGCCACAGGCGTATCCTGCAGGTCTTTTGCCCAGCCCGCCATGTACCAGGCATTGTTAAGATAACTGTTCACGATAGTTGCCGGTCATTAACCCGTTTTGCCCCCGGGCGACTCTGCTGGCAGGGTAACCGTTGGTCCTACTCTACCGGCATACTGGCCGGCGCGTCGCTGTCCTTGATGAAGAAGACCAGGATCTTTGCCGGCTCCGTATCACTGGCGTTGTTCGCGACGGTGTGGATATCGTCCGGGTTTTCGTAAAAGGTTTGTCCTGCCGTAAGGGTCTTTGCTTCACCGCCTTGCACCTGCATCACGACGGAACCTTCCAGTACGTAAACGAAAGTATGGGCATTGTGGCGGTGCGGGGCGGACACTTCCCCGGGCGCAAATTCCACGGTCAACAGCTGGCCGGCCTTGCCCGGCATGTCCGCCAGGTCCTGCTTGTACAGCATGGCGACTTCCGCGCTTGTGGCGGGAAGCGACAACATGGCAATACCGGTAAGTAACGCCGTGAACAGCGCCGGGGAAAAATGCTTTTTCATGATGATCTCCAGTTGTTAATGTAGTTGCCTGTTACGGACGGAAAGCGGATAATGACGGTTGCTTCATGTAGTATAGAGGAATTGATCAAACAAGGAGGTGGTTTATGCCATACCCCCATAGTGTTCTGCCGTCCCTGAAACCCGTGAAAAATCAATTACTGACGGCCTGTTCGGCAGCCCTGCTTGCTGTTGCATTAAGCAGCCCTGTGTATTCCCAGGAAACGTCGTCTGCAGTGCGCGGTATTGTTTCCGACCAGGGCGGCAAGCCGATTTCCGGCTCTACCGTGGTTGTACGCAATGAACAGACGGGGCTTACCAGGACTGTCTCGACAAACAGGGAAGGCGAGTTCAGCATTCGTAACCTGCCGGTCGGCGATAATTATTCTGTTTCAGTCACGGGCAGCGGTTATGCGGACAGGAAAACGCAAAATCTGCCGTTGCGCCTGGGTCAGACGCTTGACCTCAAGGTCACTCTCTCAGCCGCTGATCAAATAGAACACATGCTTGTGGTGGCACAAGCGCCGGTTGCAAACCGCGTGGCCGTCGGACCGAATGCCACTTTCAGCCTGGAGCAGCTTGAAACCTCTCCGGCGATAAACCGGAACATCGCCGATGTGCTGCGCGCGGATGCGCGCATCTACGTGGACGAGTCCAGGGGTGACATTAATGCCGTCCAGTGCGGCGGCAAAAATTCACGCTTCAACAGCCTGACTGTTGACGGCGTGCGCATGAATGATTCCTTCGGCCTGAATTCCAACGGCTATCCCACCGAGCGGATGCCATTTTCCTATGACGCCATCAACCAGGTCTCTGTTGAACTGGCGCCATTCGATGTTGAATACGGCGGTTTCACTGCCTGTAACATCAATGCCGTTACCAAGTCCGGGGGCAGCCGCTTCAGCGGTTCCCTGTTTTTCGATTACACCAGTGACGATTTGCGCGGGGATTCCCTCGAAGGCGATGATATCCAGACCGGCGATTACAGCGAAAAACGCTATGGTATCAACGTCGGCGGTCCCATTGTTGCAGACAAGCTGTTTTTCTTTGTCGCCTATGAAAAACTCGAAGGCGCCAACCTGTTCGACCGCGGCCCCGCCGGCTCCGGCGCGGTGAATGAAATCAACGTTTCCCGGGAAGAACTGGACGAAATCCTCGCTATTGCCCGCGACCGCTACCAGTACGACCCGGGAACGATCCCGACCAGCATGGGTAATGCGGATGAAAAAGTGCTGGTGAAGCTGGACTGGCACATGACTGGTACGCAGCGCCTCTCCGTTACCTGGAACTACAACGACGGCCATAACTTCGTCCAGTCCGACGGCGACAACAATGAGTTTGAATTCTCCAATCACTTGTATGAACGCGGCGCGGAGCTGAATTCCTGGGTGGCATCGCTGTATTCGGACTGGACCGATAACTTTTCCACGGAATTGCGCCTGGGCTACCTGAAACTCGACAACCGGCAGATTTCCGTGGGAGGGACGGATTTCGGGGAAATCCGCGTTGAACTCGACGCGGTGGACGTGTACCTGGGGGGTGATGACAGCCGCCAGGCCAACAAGCTGGATTATGATGTACTGACTGCCGCCCTGAAAGCCAAGTACGACCTGTATGGACATGAGCTCACGTTCGGCGTGGAAACGGAATCCCTGGATATTTTCAACATGTTCGTCCAGCACACTGAAACGGAGATTCGTTTCGGTGGTATCGAGAATTTCCGCAATGGTTATGCGGCCGCGATTTACTATAACAATGCGCCTTCCAACGACCCGGCCGATGCCGCAGCCGATTGGGGCTACGCGCTGAACACCGTTTACGGTCAGGATGAGTTCAGGCTGGGGGACAGGTTGACTGTCATCGCGGGGTTGCGTTACGACTGGTACAGCTCCAACGACAAACCGGGTGAAAACGCGGATTTTGTTGCCGACTACGGCTTCTCGAACGCCACCAGCCTGGATGGTGAAGGGTTGCTTCAACCCCGCTTCGCCTTCACCTGGGAACACTCCGATGTCCTGACCGTGCGCGGCGGCGCCGGCCTCTACACGGGCGGCAACCCAAACGTCTGGTTGTCCAATAACCACTCCGCCAACAACGTGCTGCAGTTCGGACAACGCGGCCGATCTTTCGGCTATACCGACGGTTCCCGGTCGCTGTTTGACGCTGACGTGGTGTACCGCGGCCTGGAAGAGGGCGTGCCGGCGGGCCCGGGTTACGGCATCCCGGCGGAGTTATATGATGCGGTGGCCGGGGGCATGGGCGACAACTTCGAGATCAATTACCTTGACCCTGGCTTTGACCTTCCCTCGGAGTGGAAATTCGCGCTGGGCGCGACCTGGCATACTGAAAGTGAATACGTGTTTACTGCCGATCTGCTATACACACACGGTCAGGACAGCGCCATTGTCAAACGCGGCGACCTTGAACAGGTCGGCGCCACGGCAGAAGGCTATCCAATCTATAACTCCGTTCGCGAACCCAGCTTTGTGCTGACCAACAGCAGCAAGGGCAACCGTTCGTTTGTTGCGTTTTTTTCGGTTTCCAGGGCTTACGAAAACGGATTTGACTGGACCCTGGGTTACTCTTGGACGGATGCCGAGGATGTCCAGCCGATGACCAGTTCCGTGGCGTTCTCAAACTACCAGAACCGGGCATTCTTCGACCCCCAGGAAGAGGTGTTGTCCACGTCCAACTACACTATCGCCCATCGAATCACCGCCACCGCCGGTTGGGAACGGGCATTCTTTGGCGATAACCTGACGAGAATATCCCTGTACGGTTCCATGAATGAAGGAGCGCCTTACAGCTATGCCTTTGACGGCACCATTAATCCATATAACTTTACTCCTTACCTGGACTTCCGCAACAATGTGCTGGCGCCGGGCGATAAACGTAATGCAAATGCGGGTTCATGGTGGGAGAAGATAGATTTGCGCATAGAACAACAGCTTCCCGGCTTCGTCAAAGGAAGCAAAGCTTCTGCCTTCCTGGTGATAGACAACCTGACCAACCTGCTGAACGATGACTGGGGCATCCTGCGCCAGGTGAATTTCCCCGGCAACGTGGAACGCGGCGCAGAGCCTGAATCACGCCGGGGCGACGCTTCCCGTTTTGAAATACGGGCCGGCGTAAAATACGCGTTTTAATTTTCCGACATCTGCCCTGCGACCCCGACTGGAAGGGGACAGAATTTAATTCTGTCCCCGGTAGCGGTTCCCGGTAGCGCGGGCTATACCGCTTCTCCCTGTTTTACTTTCCTGATGGCCTCGGTCCGTTGCATGCGTATGCGTTCCGCAATCTGCGGTCCTTCCAGGTCCAGGAAGTCTGTTGAATTGGTATCCAGCGCCAGACAGGCATCCAGGTATTTCCTGAACAGTACGGCTTGCGGGTAATCCTCCAGTTCCTTGCCCTTGCGCCCCCGCGCGTCGGCTTCGCAGGCGAGCAGGAACCGGTCGAAGCGTTCCGGGCGGCGGAAGGCGTCCAGCCCTTCGAGTTTCCGCAGGACGGTTGTTGCTTTCATTTCATTAATCCGGTGGCAATCCAGGTGGTAGCGCGAGACCAGTACGGCAAGGTCCCTGTACCTGTTGGGGATGCGCAGTCGGTCACAAAGGTTGTTGATCAACGCCACCCCGCGTTCTTCATGTCCGTGATGTTTGGGCAGGACCTGCTGTGGCGTTGTGCCCTTGCCGAGGTCGTGCACCAGGGCGGCGAAACGCACTTCGGGATCGCCGGCGATCGCCGTCGCCTGTTCCAGTACCATGAGCGTGTGCACACCGCTGTCGATTTCCGGATGATGGCGTTCCGGCTGCGGGACCCCGAACAGCCGGTCGATTTCGGGAAACAGTTTTGCCAGCGCGGCGCATTCTCGCAGCACCTCAAAATAGCGCCGCGGCTGCGCCGTTTGCAATGCTTTCTCCGTTTCCGTCCAGACGCGCTCCGGCGCCAGGGTCTCCAGTTCATCCGTGGCGCTGATTTCCTTCAGCAGGGACTGTGTCTCCCCGGCAATGGCGAAATTGAATTGAGCGGCGAACCTGGCGGCCCGCAGCACCCGCAGCGGGTCTTCGACAAACGCGGCCGAGACGTGGCGGATGATCTTTTCCTCCAGGTCTTTGCGGCCGTTGAACGGGTCGATCAGGTTGCCGTTCCCGTCCCTCGCGATCGCATTGATGGTGATGTCCCGCCGTTCCAGGTCCTGCTCCAGGGTAACCTCTTCCGAGGTGTCGAAGGCAAACCCCGTGTAACCCGGCCCGGTCTTGCGCTCGGTGCGCGCCAGGGCGTACTCTTCCCCGGTTTCAGAGTGGATAAAAACGGGGAAGTCCCTGCCGACCGCCTTATATCCCAGGGCGGTCATCTGTTCCGGAGTAGCGCCGACGACAACCCAGTCGCGGTCCTTTACATCGAACCCCAGAAGTTCGTCCCGTACCGCGCCGCCGACCTGATAAATCTGCATGAGAGCCGGCCGATCCGAAGGTTTACAGCGCCTCCAGGTAATCGATCATGCGCTTTCGCTGGGCCGCGTCCGGCACACGCCCCGTCCCGCCGGCCATGTTGTCCAGGATGTGTTTGACCTTGCTGGTGGCCGGTATGATGCAGGTCACGGCCGGGTGGCCGGCGATGAACTTGAGGAAAAACTGTCCCCAGCTTGCGCAATCGATCTCAGCGGCCCAGTCCGGCAGGGGTTTCCCCTTGACCTTTCTGAACAGGTCCCCTCCCTGGTAGGGGCGGTTGATGATCGTGGCGATGCCCCTGTCCTGCGCCAACGGCAGCAGGCGCGCATCGGTGGCCCTGTTGGCGGCGCTGTACGTCAACTGGACAAAATCCAGCGGCTCCGTTTTCATTATGGCCTCCAGTTCCCCGTGAAAACGGCCGTGCGAGGTGGTGATGCCCAGGTAACGGATGCGCCCCTGTTCCTTCCATTCCTTCAGGGTCTTGAGGTGTATCTTCCAGTCGCGCAGGTTGTGGATCTGCATGAGGTCCATGGTTTCGACTCCCATGAGTTCCATGGATTCGTTCATCTGGTCGATGCCCGCCTGCCGCCCGTCGGTCCAGACCTTGGTGGCGGCGAAATATCCCGCGGTGTTTTGAGTGGTCTTGATCAGTTCGCCCACGATGCCTTCAGCCGGACCGTACATGGGCGATGAATCGATCATCTGTCCGCCGTGGTCAAAGAACGCCTGCATGACCTCGCCGAGCTGTTCCAGGGGCGTGGAATGGGAAAAGGTGCTGTAGGTGCCCATTCCCATGATCGAGATTTCCTCGCCGCTCGACGGGATAACGCGCTTGATCACGTCATTGGTCATGGCAGATAACATTCCCGGCATAACTCCGACTGCAGCGGGTAAGGCGCAGGCATGTTTGATGAAGTTGCGCCGCGAGAGCGTGATGTGTTTCATTCCGGTTCACCAGGATTATTCGGGCCGCTGTGCAGGCGGTCCTGATCATAGGCATTCCCGATGAATACTGCCACGATTGCCCATAACAACGCAATACCCGCGCCGATGAGTCCCATGCCCGCCAGGCCCAGGCCGAAACCCGCGGCGAGACCGGTGTACGCCCAGCCGCTCAGCATGTCGCCGCCCCTGTACACCACGATGTCTATGACCGGTTTTGTCCTGAAGCGTGTCTCCCGGCTTACCTCTGTGAAGAGCATCTCCCTGCCGGGGCGGGTAACGGCGTAGTTGCCGGCGCGGCGCACGACCTGCAGGCCCATCAGCACCGGCAGCAGCGGAGAGATCGCCACGATCAGCCAGCCGGCAATGATGATGACGGGGACTATCGACAAGGTAACGCTCAACCCGAAGCGCACGGCCAGGCGGTTGGTGGCGAACATGGCCGTGACCACGGCAAGTGAGTTGACGATCAAGTCCATCATGCCCCAGTATTGCGCGCGGGTTGCGCGATCGAATTCGGCCAGCATGTTCTTCAGTTCGAAATATACAAACGTGCTCATCGCCGTGTACAGCAGGATGAACAGGCCGATTGCCAGCAGGTAACGGTTGCTGAAGAAATCGGCGAAACCGGCAAGGGGATTGCCTCCCGTGGTTATCCAGGAGGAATCAGCGGCGCCGGCCTGCCCGGCGCGCAGGTCTTCCTGCTTCAGTTTCTCCAGGTACGCAATCAGCGGAATGATGAGCAGCAACAACGCGGCAGCAAGCAGGATAAGGTTGTAGACACCCAGGGTCGCCGAAAAAAACACCGGAAACAAGGGTCCGGCAACTGCGCCGATACTGGCGCCGGAAGCGATAAACCCGAACAGCCGTTTCCCCTGGTCCTTTGAGAACGTGTCCGCCATGAAACTCCAGAACACGGAAACGTGGAACAGGCTGAAGACGCTGAGCCAGACGTAAAACGTCTTGTCGATATACACCGGGTTGTCCATCATGTGCGTGCCCAAGTAGAACGCCAGGAACGACAGGGAGAAAAAACCGTACACGCCCGGGACGATGCGCCTGAACCTGACCCTTGAAATGATGCTGCCGTAGATAATGACGACGGCCATGCTGATGAGGAAGGTAGAGGTCCACAACCAGCTCAACTCGGCATCGGACC
>VYCZ01000048.1:0-10872 GCA_009843675.1 Gammaproteobacteria bacterium
GGAGGGTGTGGACCTGGTTAAAAGCGAGCATGGCATCCAGTTTCGCGGAGTGCAAACAAAACCGGGAACCATCGCCGTGACCGGCAGGGTCGGTTTTGACGGGCATTACATGCTGGACCACTTTCGCTTTCTTCATGGCATAACCAATGTCACACCGAAGATGACCGTCCCGGCGCCTTCCGTACTGCACTTCCGCGGCGGCAGGGTCTCGATCAGCAAACAGGTCTACCCCGGACTGGATGAGTTCTTCGCCGACACCGCGGAGGCCTACCGCAGGGCAGTGCAGGCGTTTTATGCCGCCGGTTGCCGGTACCTGCAATTCGACGACACGGTATGGGCCTATCTATGTTCCGCAAAAGAGCGTCAGGCCGCGCTCGACCGGGGCGATGATCCGGAACCGTTGCCGCGCATCTATGCCGACATGATCAATCATGCCCTGAAAGACAAACCGAAGGACATGGTAGTGACCACCCATGTCTGCCGCGGCAACTTCCGTTCAAGCTGGATCGCGGAAGGAGGCTACGAGCCGGTAGCGGAAATCCTGTTGGGCGAAACCGCCTATGATGGCTATTTCCTTGAGTACGACACCGAGCGGGCCGGCGGCTTCGAGCCGTTACGCTTTCTGCCGCGCGGCGACAAGAGGGTCGTCCTGGGCCTGGTTACCTCCAAGTCCGGGGACCTGGAAGAAACGGACGCCATCCGGCGTCGCATCGACGAAGCCACCCGGTTTGCCGACCTTGACCAGTTCTGCCTGAGCCCGCAATGCGGGTTCGCCTCCACCGAGGAAGGCAACATACTGACCGAGGATCAGCAATGGGAAAAACTGGAGATGATTGTAGAACTTGCTCGGGAAGTGTGGGGTTGAGGACTTCCCTGCGCGGGACAAATCGGCAGGATCGCCGATTTGCACGGCAATAGGCGCCCGTAGGGTTGCATCCAGGGAAGGATGCAATGAGTGACGAATAGGGCGCGGTTTGTGTCGTTACGTTTAAAACGTCGCCGGCACCGGCGGCAGTTCACCGTCTGCGTAGCGTTTCTCCAGGCCCGGCGTCAGGTTTTCCCACACCAGCAGCATGGAGCGTTTCGGCGAAAAGCCGCGATGGCGTATGTCCGCCGGCATGCAGGCTACGTCTCCGGCCTTCATGGTAACCACGGACATGGGAGCGGCGGTGTTCTTGTCGGCCACTTTCCAGGTGATCTCATCGGACATCTGGATGAACCATTCCACCCTGTCGTTGCCGTGGTCCACCGGCAGGATGTGTTCTTCCGACGTCGGGCAGTAAGCGCTGCTCCTCACCACGGACACGATGGACGGGTTCCACGTGACCGGCGAGCGGGACAGGTACCTGAACAGGTTGAAGCCCGCCAGTTGGCCCTCGAAGCCGGGCTCGGCATGTACCTCCGGTTCGGACTGGTCCACGTCGGCGAACTGCCGGTTGACCGGCCGCCCGTTTTCATCGGAGCGGATGGGGCTGTCGCCCGGCAGGCCGACGAAACGTTCCGCCAGTTCCCGCTGGAAATTGACGGCCTCATCGTTGTTGCCGTTTTTCGGCCCGCGCGCGCTGCCGGTCTCCAGGGGAGCGGCAAACGGGTCGAAGCCGGCATTGGTCCAGTCGGATAACAAGGACCTGAAACAGGCCAGTAATACACCCGCTTCGAAGCGTTCGGTAAAATCCGTGCCGGAATCCTTGTAGCCCTGGTTATAGGCGCCCATAAACACGTCCACAGTGCCGTAATTGTTCACCGTGCCGAACACCTCATCAAAGTTGACCCAGCCGTAAAAAAATCCCCAGGCCACGTCCCGCATCAAAGAGCGCAGGAAATTCTCCACGTCCATCACGTGGGTACTGGTCGGGCACTGGATTCGGGTAAAATACTCATCCCTGGTAAACGTGAACGAACCGATTTCGAAGCGTTTGTAACCGTTGGTCGGATGCGGTTCGCTTTCCCGGTGAGCTCCGGTCAGAACCGGCAGTTCGTTAATTTGTTCTGCTGTGGCTGCCATGGTGGTTATCTCCGGGTTCAGTGCTGGCAGATTTCCGCCCAGTTCTCGACGGATTCATCGCCCTGAATGGTTTGCAGTAATATCACACTCAATTCTTGCGCGCGAAACTGGTAGGCAGCGCCTGCGGGCAACAGCACCAGGTGGCCCCTGGTGGCATTGACATGGCCCATGGCCCGGCCTTCCGGCTGACCGGCCAGCTTCACGGATCCTTGCTTCTCCTCCGGGGGAGCCAGCCCGCTGTCAGCAGGCTGAATGAACCGGACTTCCATGCTGCCCTGCATGAGCAAGGCGGTCTCATCATGGTTGCAGATATACCAGGGACTGTCGCCCTCGGCGCGGATGCACTCGATGGTATTCTCCAGGTTCTTGGCGATGACGGTGCGTTCCCACGGCGCGGCGTTACCGGCGACTTCGAACATATTGGAGAACAGGTAATCCCGGGCATCCTCGTTACCGGTGATCTCCACACCTCCCTTTTTGAAGCTGTCTATACTGCCGAATACGGTTGTTACGGACACGATTTTTCTCTCCGGGACAGTGTTTATATCAACCCCAAACAGTCCCTGAATATATCATAAAATCAGGACAACAAGTGCCGCTCATGAGGCGCCTCGGGATGGAAATCCGGGCCAACGGGAACAATGCCGGTCGGGTTCACCATGGAGTGGCTGCCGTAATAGGACTTCTTGATATGTTCCATGTTGATCGTTTGCGCGATACCCGGTTGCTGGTAGAGATCGCGGGTATACGCCCATAAATTCGGGTAATCTGCCAGCCGCCTGATATTGCACTTGAAATGGCTCACGTACACCGGGTCGAACCGAATCAACGTAGTAAACAACCGCCAGTCCGCTTCCGTTATCCGGTTGCCCGTCAGGTAACGGCGGTCCTGAAGCCTGTCCTCAAGCCAGTCCAGGGTATCGAACAACGGGTAGACCGCCTCTTCATAGGCCTCCTGGCTGGTGGAGAACCCGGCCCGGTAAACGCCGTTGTTAAGGGTTTCGTACACCCGGCTGTTGACAGCATCAATCTCGTCCCTCAGATGCTCGGGGTAATAATCACCCGGGCCGGCTCCGATGTCATCGAACGCAGTGTTGAACATACGTATGATCTCCGATGATTCATTGGAGACGATGGTGTCCTTGCGCTTGTCCCACAGTACCGGTACGGTAACCCGCCCGGTATATCCGGGATCGGCTGCCGTATAAACTTCGTAATGATACCTGGCATTATGTATCGGGTCGGGTATAACACCGTCACCCGGTTCAAACGTCCATCCGTGTTCGCCCAGGTGCCAGTGGACCACGGAAACGGAAATCATGTCCTTGAGGCCCTTGATACTGCGAAAGATCATGGTGCGGTTGGCCCAGGGGCAGGCATGACAAACATACAGGTGGTAACGGCCGGTCTCTGCCTTGAACCCTCCGGCGCCGGAAGGACCGGGGGAGCCGTCTGAGGTCACCCAGTTGCGAAATTGAGATTCAGAACGTATGAAGCGTCCCCTATTGGACTCCGTGTCATACCATTCATTCTGCCACTTGCCTTCTACCAGTAAACCCATCTTGTTTTCCTGAAACGCGTGTGTTGAAGGCATGGTAGTATAGCATTCGAGACGAACAGGCAAACATACATGAGTACCAGTCGAAAATTACACAACACAGAACAGCAAACCGCCGCGCCTGCCGTCAAAAAAATGCGCAGGGACGCCATACTCAAGCGAAAGGAATTGATTAAACACGCCACCGGTATGTTTATGGAAATGGGCTATGAAAAAGCCAGCATGAATAATCTGGCAAAACGTTCCGGCTCCTCAAAAAGCACCATATACAAGCATTTTCGAAGCAGGCAGGCACTTTTCATTGCCGTACTGGATGAGAAATTACGTGACCACCTGGCGCCTATAGAAAACCTGGACCTTACAACCCTCAGTATTGAGGAAGGCCTGAAGCTGATTGGGAGGACAGGTATAAAGGTCATCACATCGAAAGATCACATTAGTCTATGCCGGATCATATATGCCGAAGCTGAACGGATACCTCATGTAGGGAGAACATATTATGAGCATGGACCGAAACGCGGTATGGCGGGCGTGACAAAATATCTCTCTACAATGGTGGAAAAGAGCAAGATAAGGTGTAAAAATCCATCTTTGGCGTCACAATACTTCTGGGGCATGATACTGCACAAGCCCATGCTGGAAAGGTATTGCGGCATCAAGGGACCTATGACAACCCGGGAGCAGAAAAACTATATAGATAAAGTTGTCGACTCCTTCATTTCTTCATTCATTGAAGAGATCGAATAATCCTTGATTATAATACAGACAACTTCTAAACTGTACAGGTCGGTTCGATTTATTAAAAATACGGTAACTATATAGTTCCCCGGAGGAGAATCAACATGTCCGAGAAACTACCCGGCACAAGCCTGACCGGTCACCACCATATAACGATCGGTGTCGGCAACGTGCAGGAAGATTTTGATTTTCACACCAAGGTCCTGGGCCTGAAATGCGTCAAGCGCACCCTGTTCTACGACGGGGCCACGCCGGTTTACCACCTGTACTACGGAAACGACATCGGTGAAGAGAGTACGCTGCTCACCACGTTCCCTGTGGCCCACATTGGCGTGAAGGCCAAGGAGGGCAGCGGGCAGGTTAGTTTCGTGAGCCTGTCCGTGCCGGAAGATTCGCTGCCCTACTGGAATAAACGCCTGAAGGAGCATGGCTATGAGGTCACGGAGACCGAGCGCTTCGGGGAAAAACACCTTGATTTCCGTTCCCCGCACAACATCCGCATCTCCATGGTCGGCGTTGACGACGATACGCGGGCGCCGTATTCCGATGGGCCGGTGCCTGCTGAGAACATGATCCGCGGCACTCATGCCGCCGGTGTTTCCACCCGCGACATGGAATTCATGGCAGAGTTCCTGGAGGTGGCATGGGGGTCCCGCAAGGAAGCGGACGATTCCAACCTGGTTCGCTATTCCATGGGCGAGGGCGGCACCGGCACCTTTACGGATTTTGAAATCGAACCGGACCGCAAGCCGGGTTCCTGGACCGTGGGAGAAGGCGCCATCCACCACATGGCCTACAACGTGCCCAGCCGCAAGGAGCAGGATGCCATCAAGTTTTTTACCGAGGGACTGGGTTATACGGATTTCTCCGATGTGAAAGACCGCGGCTATTTCGATTCCATCTATATCCGCACTCCCTCGGGCGCCCTGTTTGAAGCGTGCTGTTCGCACAAACCTGCGTTCACCTGTGATGAACCATTCGAAACGCTTGGTACCAAGCTGATGATGTCGCCGCAGATCGAAGCCAATAAGGACGAGGTGCTGAAAGTGATTGGGGAAATCAGGGACGACTGAGTAAAAAATAACAAATGAATTTCCAGTATACGGCGCTTCCGTGGAACATCATTTTCGCCGCCGGCGCCCGTAAACGCTTGCCTGAAGAGCTGGCGAAGCTCGGCTATTCCTGCGCCCTGGTGCTGACGACGCCGAACCAGGCGGATACCGGGCAGGAGATCGTCAGCCTGCTGGGCGACAAGGCGGCGGGACTGTTCGACCGGGCCATGATGCACGTGCCGGGTGAAACACTCGAACACGCGACGGCGGAGGTAAAACGGCTGGGCGCGGACTGTACCGTTTCCATAGGAGGCGGTTCCACCACCGGCCTCGGCAAGGCACTCGCATTTCACCTGAACCTGCCCAATATCGTGCTGCCCACCAGTTATGCCGGTTCGGAGATGACCAATCTCTGGGCGGTAACCCGGGACAACCGCAAAGTTACCAGGCGGGATAATGTCGTTGTTCCTACACTGACCATCTATGACCCGGAACTGACCCTGACGCTTCCGTCGGCATTCGCCGCAGCCAGCGGCATGAACGCCATGGCCCAGGCCGTCGCGAATGCAGCCACAGAAGACGCCAACCCCATCAGTTCGGTGCTGGCCCTGGAAGGCATCCGCGCGCTGGCGCACAGTCTGCCTCTCATCATTGCCGAACCCGGCAACATGGACGCGCGCGCCGGGGCCCTGTATGGCGCCAGTCTCGCCGGCGCCGCGCTGGGGACCGGCACGACCGGCCTGCACCATCGCTTGTGCCATACCTTCGGCGGCACCTTCAATACGCCCCATGCAGAGACCCACACGGTCCTGCTGCCGCACAGTGTCGCCTACAACGCCGGCGCCAGGCCGGAGGCTACACAACGAATTGCAGCAGCCCTGGGCGTCAGTAACGCCGCGACCGGCCTGTTTGACCTGGCGGGAAAGCTCGGCGCGCCCACCGCGTTGAAGGACATAGGGGTAAAACAGGAGGACCTGGATGAAGCCGCCGCGGTAACCGTGGAGAAACCGGTCAACAACCCTGAGCCTGTCACCCGCGAGCGGGTGCGCGCTTTGCTTGAAAACGCCTTCCACGGTAATCCTCCCACGCCGGTATAGGGGCTTCCGGTGGAATTAAGAGTCGCCTTGCAGGCGACACAATATTTCACTGGATTCCCGTTTGCACGGGAATGGACTTGTTCAGAGCTTTCTATAATATATGCGCCATGAGAAGCGTTCCGCAGATAACACTGGAACAGGCCGCCGCCAGGGTACGCTCGGGCGACGTGTTGATCGTCGGCGGTTTCGGTATGACAGGCAACCCGACCAACATCATGCATGCGATTGCCGATAACGATGTGACCGGGCTTACTTATATCGGCAACAATGTAGGCGAACCCGGCCTGGCCGGCGGGCGCTGTTTGCGCAAGGGGCAACTCAAAAAAGTCATAGGGTCATTCTTCACCAGCAACCCGGAAGCGGTTGCGGCGGCACAGTCCGGGGATGTCGAATTCGAATTGCTGCCCCAGGGCACACTGGCCGAGGCAATACGCGCGGGCGGCGCCGGCCTGGGAGGCTTCTTCACGCCCACCGCGGCCGGAACGCCTTTGGCGGAAGGCAGTGAAACCAGGGTCATAGACGGAACGGAGATGGTATTCGTCCCCGCGCTGCGCGCCGACGTCGCCATCATCAGGGCCTGGCGAGCCGATACCATCGGCAACCTGCAATACCGTATGACTGAAAACAACTTCAACCAGGCTGCCGCAACCGCCGCCGGCCTGGTCATCGCCGAGGTGGAGGAGATCGTCCCCGCCGGCGCGCTGGACCCGGATTTCATCCACACCCCGGGTTGCTTCGTCGATTACCTGGTCCAGGCCGACCTCAGCCCTGAACACCTGGGGACATCGGCATCGGTGGCCGCGAGCCTGAAAAAGGTGGATGAAGCCCGCATGTCGATGGCCAGGCTCGCGCTGGCAGAGTTGAAGCGGGGAGATATCGTGAACCTGGGGGTCGGCATCCCCACCCTGGTGGCGGACCTGATCAAGCCGGAGGACGGCATCGTCCTGCATTCCGAAAACGGCATGCTCGGCGTGGGGCCGGAACCGGAAACCGGCGGCGCCATGGAGTACCCGATCAATGCCGGCAAGGTGCCGGTGACCGCGCTGCCTGGTTCCAGCTATTTCGACAGCGCCGCCTCTTTCGCCATGATCCGGGGCGGTCACGTGGACGCGGCGATCATGGGTGGCTTGCAGGTGGACGAGCAGGGTAACCTGGCCAACTGGGCCGTGCCCGGCAAACCCCTGCTCGGGGTCGGCGGCGCCATGGACCTGGCTTCCGGCGCCGGCAGACTGATCGTTACCATGACCCACTGCGACAGAAACGGCAATTCCAAGGTGGTGCAAAGGTGCAGTTTGCCGCTGACCGCGCGCAATGCCGTCGATGTACTGATTACGGACCTCGCGGTATTCAACTTCGATGACTCGGGGATGCGCCTGGTGAAACTGCTGCCCGGCGTCACGGAAGACGAGGTGAGGCAGAAGACTACGGCAAAGTACAAAACATCATGATCTTCGACCCCGCCCTCAACCTCATCGCCGCGCTCATGCTCAGCTACGTATTCATAGTGGCAGGATTGCACAAGTGCAGGGCGCCGGCAGAGTTCGCAACCACCCTGGAGAATTACAAAGTCCTGCCCGAGAGCCTGGCCCGCCAGGGTGTCTACCTGGTGCCCGTAGCAGAAATCATGACCGGGGTTGCCTTGCTGATACCTTCCACTGCGCGACTCGCGGCGTTCTCGGCAGGCGCACTGCTGTGTGCCTACATCGCCGCCATAGGCATCAACCTGCTGCGCGGCCGGCGCAATATCGACTGCGGTTGCGGCGGACCAGCCCAGAAACAAACGATCAGCGAATGGATGATCGTGCGCAACGGATTGCTGCTGGGCCTTGCCTTTATCGCCGGCAGCCAGACGCTGCCGCGCCCGCTGCTCTGGTTAGACTGGCTGACAATCATCCCTGCGGCTGTCATGGGATGCCTGTTCTACAATATCATCAACCAGTTGCTGGTGAACAAGGACCTGCTGAGATCACTGGCTACTGAGGAATACCATGCTTGAAGCCCTGATCGTCTCCAACTTGCTGCTCTGGGTCATCGTTGTGATCCTGGGCGTGATGGTGTTTGCCCTGGTCAGGCAGATAGGCGTGCTGTATGAGAGGGTGGCGCCGGCCGGCGCTCTCATGGTGAACCAGACCCTGCGCCCCGGGGACGCCGCCCCGGAAATGGAATTATTGACTGTCGAGAATAAAAAAATCCGGGTCGGCGGCATACGGGAGCCTGCGCGCAGCCTGTTGCTGTTTTTCCTGGCGCCCGATTGCCCGGTGTGCAAGACCCTGCTGCCGGTGCTGTTCTCCGCGCACAAGGAGGAAAGCGGGTGGCTGGACATAGTGTTGGCCAGCGACGGCCAGGTCGAGCAACACCGCAAGTTCATCGAGCAGCAGAAGCTGTCACGCTTCGATTATGTGCTGTCGGAAATCCTCGGCCGCAGCTACGGGGTGGGTAAACTGCCGTACTCGGTGCTCATCGATGAACAGGGCAAGGTCGTCACCATGGGCATCATCAATTCCAGGGAACACCTGGAGAGCCTGTTCGAAGCGAAGGAACGGGGCGTCGCCTCGATCCAGGAATACGTGAAAAAGCACTACTCCGCGGAAGCTGAAGAAGGCGCGGGATAAATGGGGTCGGAGTAAGAAATTCGAAGAATTTTTACTCCGACCCCAAATTTTTTTCAACATAATCCAGCACCTCGTTCAACACATCCGTGTCGCCGACATGGTTCGCCAGCAGCAGGATCACCTTGGCGTTGATCTTATGGCTTTGCTCGGTCGTCAATCCTTCGTGCAGTGCTATCAAACGGGCGTAAAAATCATCCGGGTTTTCAACGCCGAGTTCTGTCCGGAGGCTCACCCTTCCAGCGCCTCCCACATCTCGGAATCCCGCTCCGCGGTCCAGATCTGCGGGTCGGCAATGCCCGAGGCGATATCGTAGGCACGCGCCACGTCAAACGGCAGGCAGTGGTCGAAGATTACCCATTCGCCGAATTCCGGTTTCAGTGTCGAATAGGTTTCCTTGTAAATTTCCTTCAGGTCCTTCCCCTGTTTTTGCCCTGCCTCCACCGACCGGTACATGGCGGTGACGAAGGCGCGGGTGCCGTCTATGCCTTCCCGTATGGTTTTCTGCGTTACCAGGGCATCGCCGCGTCCCGGCACCAGGGCCCGGGGTTTCAGCGCGGTGATGTTGTCCAGCGTGGCGGGCCAGTCCAGCAGGTAGGCGTCGCCGGTATAGGGCGTGGCCCCGTACTCCACCAGGTCGCCGCTGAACAGCACCCGTTCTTCAGGCAGCCAGACCACGGTATCGCCCTTGGTATGGCCGCGTCCCAGTTGCATGAGCCTGACTTCAGTATCGCCCATCCACAGGGACATCTCCCCGGTAAAGGTTATCGTCGGCCAGGTCAGGCCGGGAATGGTTTCATAGCCGTTGAACAGCCTCGGGAACCGCTCGAATTCTGATTTCCAGTCCTGTTTCCCGCGCTCGACGATGAGGTCATAGGTATCCCGGCTGGATATGATGTGTTCCGGCTCGTAGGCGCTGGCGCCCAACACCCGCACCGCGTGATAATGGGTCATCACCACGTATTTCACAGGTTTGTCCGTGACCGACCGTATTTTCTCCAGCACCCGTTCAGCCATCAGCGGCGTTGCCTGCGTGTCAATCACCATGACTCCGTCATCACCGATGACCACGCCGGTATTCGGATCGCCTTCAGCGGTATATGCGTAGGCAGTGTCCGCCAGTCTGCTGAACGTTACCTGTTTCTCGCCCAGGTCCGCCTTGGAGGCAAATTCTTTGACCATTTTTATTTCATCCTCTGTTGAGTTTGATTGCGGGGCGCGTATTGTAGTACCTGGGACTGACCGCTGCAATGATTTGTAACAAGATCAGGAGCGCGGCGAAAGGTTTTATTCTATTCGGAAAATGCAAGCGTGCCGATATCCACGATATGACCGCCGCCATCGGCGACCAGCGTTGCCCCGGTCACAAATGAAGCGTCATCGGATGCAAAAAATTCAACACACGCGGCAATCTCTTCCGGTTCCGCCATGCGTTGCAGGGGCAGGTGCCGGGTCATCTCAGCCCTGGCCTGTTCCGGCGTCAGGCCTTTTCGCTCTGCCACGCTATCCACTTCCATATCGCTCATGGGAGTTTTTACCCAGCCGGGACACAGGGTGTTCGCCCGGATCCCCTGCGCGCCGTAGTCACAAGCCAGGGTCTTCGTCAGACCCATGAGGGCATGCTTGCTCGTTATGTAGTCGGCAAGACCCATTGTTGAGAGGATCCCGGCAACGGAGGAAATAGTCACGATGGCGCCGCCGCCTCTGTCCGTCATGGCAGGGACGGCCGCCCTGGCTATCTGCATCACACCCGTCACGTTTACGTTTATCACCCCTTGCCAATCGGTCACGTCCGGCGTTGTCACGCTTCCCG
>VYCZ01000048.1:10882-13386 GCA_009843675.1 Gammaproteobacteria bacterium
AATATATCCAGGCCGCCGAACCTGGCGACCGTTTGCGCCACGGCCGCAGCGCAATCATCTTCATCGGCAGTGTCACCCCGGATCGCCAGACAATCCAACTCTCCGGCAATCTCAGACAGGGGTTCCATGCGGCGACCGGTTATCGTTACGGACGCCCCGGAGGACACGAATCTCCTCGCAATTGACGCGCCGATACCAGTGCCGCCGCCCGTGATTAACGCGACCTTGCCTTCTAATCGTTTATTCATTCAGCGACTCCCGCAATAAGAAATCTTTCGACATCCTGATTAAATCGGAGGTTCTTCTATTATATTGACTATACAGGCTGTTCGGCTAGACTGGAACAACAGAAACGGCTAAGAGGTGAGCGCAATGGGGAACAACAGGTTGCAGAACAAGGTCGCCATCGTAACGGGTTCGGGCCAGGGGATCGGCGCGGCCACAGCCCGGGTTTTCGCGCAGGAAGGCGCGCAGGTCGTCGTGGCGACGCGCACGGAGAAAACCGGCAGGGAGACGGTCGAGCAAATCAAGGCAGAGGGAGGGGAGGCAATCCTTGTCGGCGCCGATATCGGCGCGATCAGCGCAATAAACAGGGTCGTGGACACGACGTTGGATAACTACGGGCAGATCGACATCATGGTACACAACGCCGCTTCATTCCTGGGGGGGCTGGTCGAGGAATACAAGGACGAAGACCTAGATACCGTGCTGGCGGTCAACCTGAAAGCCTGCTTCCGCCTGACCCACGCCTGCATCCCCCACATGAGAAAACAGGGAGGGGGGCGGATACTGATCACTTCTTCGGTCACCGGGCCGCGTGTCGCCATGCCGGGCACGGCCTACTATGCGGCATCCAAGGCGGGAGTGAACGGGTTCATCCGCACCGCCGCCGTTGAACTGGCCGCGGACAACATTACCGTCAACGGCGTTGAACCGGGGTTTATCCTGACGCCGGCCATGGACCTGCTTGCCGATGAGAATGCCAGGGCGGAAATGGCCCGTTACATCCCCAAAGGGGAGCTGGGCGAACCGAATGACATCGCCTACGCCATGCTCTACCTGGCAAGCGACGAGGCCAAATACGTCACGGGGCAGACCCTGGTCGTGGACGGCGGCTCGACCCTGCCGGAAAGCCCCGTCTACATGAACGAGACGGAAGGAGTGCAGACCTTGCAGGGGTCGTGACAGGCAACGACGACTACTGGATGCGGCGGGCGCTGGACCTGGCCGAACGCGCCCGGTCGGAGGGTGAAGTCCCTGTGGGCGCCGTCCTGGTCATGGAGGATGACTGCATAGGAGAAGGCTGGAACCGCCCCATCTCGGCCCACGACCCGACAGCCCATGCGGAGATCGCGGCCTTGCGCGCCGGGGCCACCCGCCTGGGAAATTACCGCCTACCCGGCGCCACGTTATACGTGACCCTGGAACCCTGCGCCATGTGCGCCGGGGCCATCATCCTGGCCCGTCTCAAACGCCTGGTCTATGCCGCCGCCGACCCCAAGACCGGCGCCGCTGGGAGCGTATTCAACATACTGCAATCCTCACAACTGAACCACCGCGTCGAACTGGCTTCCGGGATACTGGAACAGGAAGCCGCGATGCTGTTGCAGGCGTTTTTCCGGGAGCGGCGTTAACCCACCCACGTCGCCAAACGATGTAGTATCCGTATCAAATGACAGACCCCCGGATTCAACCCCTGCTCCTGCAACTCGGTGAGCAATTAATACAGCAAAACAGGATGCTGGTGACGGCCGAGTCCTGCACCGGCGGCGGCGTTGCCTATGCCATCACGGAACTCCCGGGTAGCTCCAACTGGTTCGAGCGCGGGTTCGTCACCTACTCCAACGCGGCCAAGCAGGAACAGTTGGGCGTCCCCTATGAACTGATTGTCCGCTTCGGCGCAGTCAGCGAACAGGTGGCCGCGGCCATGGCGCTGGGCGCCTTGCAGCACAGCCATGCGGATTTCAGCGTGGCGGTGACCGGGATTGCGGGCCCGGACGGCGGCACAGAGGAAAAACCGGTCGGCACCATCTGTTTCGGCTGGGGGCAGCGCGGCGCCGAGGCCAGGACCGCCCGCGTCGTCTTCGACGGAAACCGGCAGCAGGTACGGGAACTCTCCATCCTGACGGCCCTGCAGGGCTTGGCGGACCTGGTTGAAAATTCAGGGTAAACCCGGGGTCAGAGTAAGAAATTCGCAAGAATTTTTACTTTGACCCCAAAAGTCCAAATAGCAATGAAAAGACTGTTCTTCGCCCTCTGGCCCGAAGACGGGGTACGCGCCCGGCTTGCGGAACAGGCCCGGCTGATCCATGTCAACACGGGCCGGCGCGTGCCGCCGGAAAACTACCACATCACCCTGGTGTTCCTGGGCAACGTGGAGGAACAGGCCGTCCCCGTACTCACCGGCGCGGCCGAAGGCATCAGCACCCCCCGTTTCCGATTGCAGATAAACCAATGCGGCTGGTGGAAACGGGCAAAAGTCGCATGGCTGGCGCCCGCATACA
>VYCZ01000402.1:0-10558 GCA_009843675.1 Gammaproteobacteria bacterium
GCGCGGGGTGTCGCGCCGGAATCGATCAGTTTTTTTACCGGCGAACTTATCGATGACCATCATAGCCTCCTCAGGTTGATGCAGGCTCAACTGGGCGATTCGCATACGGATTCCGTCAACTACCTGATTATTGACGAAGTAACCTATATTCAGCAGTGGGACAAAGCAGTTAAGTACGCCGCAGACGCGGGTATGCTGGAGCATACCGTCCTGGCGCTGACCGGTTCGGACCTGGGTTTAATCAGGGATGCGCGCATGCGCTTTCCAGGAAGGCGCGGCAGGGCAGAGGTGGTGGATTTCCACATGTATCCGCTTTCGTTCAGGGAATGCCTGAACCTGAAAAACCCGGATCTCAGTGTCGATAATATCGTCTGCCAACCCGGGGAGGTTGAAGCAGGCACTCTCGATACAATTTACGGGGAATTCGATCAGTACTTGTTGCATGGTGGTTATTTGACAGCGGTCAATGATCTGGCCGGGTCCGGGCAGATAAATCAAACCACCTTGAATACGTACTCCGACTGGATAAGAGGCGATGTGCTGAAACGCGGCAAACAGGAAAATTACCTGCGTGAAATCATGACTGCCATTATCAAACGCTACAATTCACAGGTTACATGGAACGCCCTGGCGCGTGACCTGTCCATTGATCATCCCAAAACGGTGGCTGATTATATTGATGTGCTGGTGAATATGGACGCCGTATTCGTACAGTCCGCCCTGCTGGAAGACAAGCTGGTTGCTGCGCCCAAGAAAGCCAGAAAACTGATGTTCTGCGACCCCTTTATATTCCATGCCGTGCATGCCTGGGTGAATCCGTCCGGCGATCCTTACAATTCGCAGATCCTGCCGCTTGTTCGTGATCCGGAATGGGCCTCCCGCCTGGTTGAGGCTGCCGTGATTACGCACCACCGCCGCTGTTTCCCCACTTATTACCTCAAGGCCCGGGGTGAGGTGGATGTCGCTTATATCAATAACGGGCAATGCTATCCTGTTGAGATCAAATGGACCAACCAGTTGCGGCCCAAGGACATCAAACAGGTCAGCCAATATCCACAGGGTGAAATCTGGACTAAAACCAGGTCCTGGGGCGACATAAATTCGGTTAAAACCTATCCCTTACCGCTGAAATTGCTTCAGACAGTCGGGAATAACGAATCGCATGGATGATCTGATCTCGCAAAACGTTTGACATACACCTGTTGTTGTATTAGTGTTAACTCCTGAACGCGCCGATTTGATATTCAGCTTGCGGGCGCATTATAAATACGGCTAAAGAGAACCGACCTGCTTTAGCACCCAAGCTGAATGCGGGTTTTTTTATGCCTTCCGGCGGTAAAACACGCACTCAGCCATGCACTCTGGACAGGTGGTCTCTTGCTGTTAACTGTCAGGCCTGTTTATTTTCCGTCAGGTTTTATACGGAAATGAACGGGTCAAGGAGATAACATGGCTAAAATCGATCCTGAGCGGTACGGGGTGAATACCCTGGCGGTGCGCGCCGGCCGGCAACCGACCGGGGAAGGGGAACACAGCGAACCGCTGTTCCTGACGTCCAGTTACGTATTCAAGGACGCGGCACAGGCCGCGGCCAGGTTCGCCGAGGAAGAACCGGGCAATATCTACTCCAGGTTCACCAATTCCACGGTGCGCATCTTCGAGGAACGGCTGGCGGCCATGGAGAAGGCGGAGAGGTGTATCGCCACGTCTTCCGGCATGGGCGCAATCTTGAGCACATGCCTGGGTCTGCTGAAGGCCGGCGACCATATCGTTTCCTCGCTCAGCGTATTCGGTTCGACAGTAAACCTGTTCAACAAGGTGCTGAGCAAGTTCGATATCGCAACCAGCTATGTCTCGCTCAGCGATTACAGCGCCTGGGAGGCGGCGATTATCCCAAGGACGCGCCTCCTGTACTTGGAAACTCCATCCAATCCTCTGACGGAAATAGCCGATATTCAGCGCCTGTCCGGGATAGCCCGGCGCCACGGCTGCCTGCTGGTGGTGGATAACTGTTTCTGCACGCCGGCCCTGCAGCAGCCGTTCCTGCTCGGCGCCGACGTGGTCATCCATTCCGCCACCAAGTACCTGGACGGCCAGGGACGCTGTATCGGCGGCGCGGTGCTGGGCAGCGACGAACTGCTGGGAGAGAACGTGTACCCCGTCCTCAAGTACGGCGGTCCCTCCATGAGCCCGTTCAACGCCTGGGTGTTCCTGAAAGGGCTCGAAACCCTGGGCCTGCGCATGCAGTCCCACAGCCGCAACGCTGCGCAGATTGCCGAATGGTTACGAGGCCGGCCTGGAATAGAAAAGGTGTACTATCCGGGGCTTGCCGATCACCCGCAACACGACCTTGCGCAGCGCCAGCAGAAGGACTTCGGCGGCATCGTCAGCTTCGTCGTCAACGGAGAGAAAGAAACGGCGTGGCGGCTTATCGACAACACCGAACTGTTCTCCATCACCGCAAATCTCGGGGACAGCAAGAGCACCATCACCCATCCCGCCACCACCACCCACAACCGGCTGACGGACGAGGAGAAAGCCCGGAGCGGCATAGAACCCGGCCTGGTGCGCCTGTCCATCGGCCACGAGGACGTGGCAGATCTCAGGGACGACCTGCAGGCGGCGTTAACAAAAGCCCGGCAGTAACGCGATAGTTCCGGGGACGGAATTCAATTCCGCCCCCGCGTTTTGGCAGGGGAATGGAATTGATTTCCGTCCTCACGCCTTGGAAAAACAAAAACCGGGGATGGCCCCGGTTTCTGTCTGGTCCTGGTTATACCGCAACCTTAGAAATAATTATATCTCAGCTTGACGCCGTAGGTACGCGGCCAGCCAGCGGACTGCTCGTCGCAACCGCAGACGGCGGCCAGTTCAAAACCGATATTCACGTTGCGGGTATCGGAGAAGTTGTCGATGAACCCGGTTACTTCCCAGCGTTCGTCGGCGCTGTACCAGGACAGGCTGGCGTTGCCGCGCCAGTAGCTGGGCATATAGTGGGTATCGAAATTGTTGATATTGTGGAACGCGGACGAGGCATAGTTGCCATCCACCTGCAGGGCCACACTGCCGCCTACCGCCAACGGCCAAGTATAGCGCCCCAGCGCATTGAACTGCACTTCCGGTGTAAATGACGGTTCCACGTCACGAAATACTCTGCCGCTGCCATCAGGTTCACCTGAGTTGGCAACACTTACGTCCTTCACCGTCGGGTCGATATAGGCGATACCGAATATCAGGTCCAGATTGTCGATGGGGTTGGCGAAGATTTCCACCTCGCCGCCATAATATTCCGCATCGGCGTTAAACACGGCGCCGGAGGTGCCGATGAACTGGAACACCTGGTAATCGGAGTAGTCGTAGTAGTAGAAGGAACCGTTAACCCGCGCCCTGCCGTCCATTATGGTAGATTTGAAACCCACCTCGTAGGCCAGCAAAATCTCCTCGTCGTAACAGTATTCATCCGGTGTCAGGAACGTCAGCAACGGCGAATTGCAGCTGCCCGCCTTCACGCCGCGGTTGAAGTTGGCATACAACATCAGGTCATCGTTATGGGCATACTGCAGTCCGACCCTGCCGGACCAGAGAAAGTCGTCAGTCTCTTCCTCGTGGTAGGGGAACGGTGAGGCACCTAGCGGCATGTCTCCGCTCCGAAGCCCTTCAACCGTCGCATCCCGGGTATTGATGAAGAAGTTACTGTTGAATTCGTAATCCTTTTTCTCCCAGATTCCGCGCCCGCCAAGGGAAAACATCAACTTGTCGGTCAAGTCATAATCCACCTGGCCGAACAGGGAGAAGGATTTCGTCTTAAGGAACGCATCGAATGAAAGATCCCAGAACTGGCCCCACGCCGGCGGGCCGCCGAAGAGAGCGGCAAATGTATTTATTCCACCGATGGTGTCGGAAAGGTTCTGAGAGAATTCGCCGTCGATGGTCATGTAATAGGTGCCGAAAATCCAACGATAATTGTCCGTGTCACCTTCCAGCCGTATCTCCTGAGTATACCAGTCCAGGATCGAATCCCCGGTCACGATGAACTGCGGCCCGGGCCCGGAATCCACATCCAGGGAGGTATCCTTATCCTGGTCGGAATAGTTGAGCACCGCCACCAGGGTGGCGAAGTCAAAGTCAATGGTCACTTTCCCGGTCACACTCCAGATCTCGTACGTATCATAGTCATCCAGGGCATGGTCCGTGGAAATGGTCAGCCCTTCCACGCCGTCCGGGTCGTGATAGCCGAAAAAGTCCGTATGCGGCGCCGGTCTGGTGTCGTTAAAATCCAGGTCAAACGGCGATCCTCCAGGAATGCAGTCGGTGGTGCCCACAATCAACTGTTCGCAGGAGTTGGGGTTGGTTGTCGCATTGGAGTACAGGGTATTGACCACCCGCCCCTTTGCATCGACTTCACTGATGGTAGCGACGTTCTGGTAGGGGCCGGATGTAGTGACGCGCTTGGCGTACTGGCCTTTCATTTGAATTTCGACAGTATCGCTGGGTTCCAGCAGCAACTGGCCGCGGATCGCATGGGAATCCTCAGCCCACATGTCGGCCTGCCCGTCTGTTGAACCGTTCAGGCCACCGGTATTGCCTATCCATGGACCATAACCGCCCTGGGCGACATCCTGGGGCTGGAACACGTTCTTCAGCATCGGATCATGGTTGCGATAAAAGCCGGAGATTCGGGCCTTGACACCCTCGGCCAGGGGTCCGCCGACTGCGCCTTCGAAACGTACGGTGTCAAAACGGCCGTACTGTATATCGCCATAACCCTCAAATTCGTCGCCCGGTTTCTTGGTGACATAGTGCACCAGCCCGCCGGTAGCGTTACGTCCGAACAGGGTACCCTGGGGACCTTTCAGGAGTTCCACCCGCTCCATATCGAACTGGGAGAACAACTGGGCCTGGCCGGCAGCCTGGTAGGCTTCGTCGACATATACTGCGTTCGGCGCTTCCGCCAGGTCGTTGAAGTCATTCTGGGTGGCGCCGCGGATGGTGAACTGCTGGGTATAGCCGGCGTTGTTGCCGGATATGTGCACGCCCGGGGTAAACTCGGCGATGGCGGTACTGTCGGTAATGCCCAGCGCATCCAGTTGCTCGCCGGAAAACGCGGTAATGGCGATGCCGACGTCCTGGATGGACTCCTCGCGTTTCTGCGCGGTAACGATCACTTCTTCAAGGGCGCTGCCCTGTGCCCACACCAACGTAGCTGGGCTGAGCAGGAACGCGATTAATGAGAGTTTCAGCACCCTGGCTGAACCGGTAACTGGAATACGTATCATGATTTTCCCCTTCTCTCCGAAAAAACCTGGCGTTGTAGTTATGACTTGTGCGTTATACAATAAAAAAGCTTACATGTAAACGATGTAAATATACTATAACAACAACCTGACGGCAACTTTTTTCACAACAGCGTTGCAATTCCACAACTGAACAAGGTGAAACATGGCAAATCAGCATATCCAGCCCGATGACCTCTGGCCTTCGGCGCAATACGGTTTCTCCCAGGTCGTGGTTTCCACCGGCACGAAGATCATCCACTGCGCCGGGCAGACCGCCTGGGACAAGGACATGAATCTCGTCGGCGGAGACGACCTGGAACAACAGACAGCCCAGGCCCTGGAGAACATAAAATCCGCCCTGGCCGCCGCGGGCGCCACCATGAAGGACGTGGTGCGCCTGGATGTCTACGTGGTGGATTACGACCGCGACAAAATTCCCGCCATCGGCGCGGCCATGGGCCGCTATTTCGACCCGGAACACCTGCCCGCCAACACCCTGCTGGGCATAGAGGCCCTGGCCATGCCGGAGTTCCTGATCGAGATTACCGCAACCGCAGTGGTCGACGCCTGACAGGAAATTAACATGGATGTACAGGATATACAGGATTATTCGTATGTTTGTTTTCCGTATGTCGATGTATGATTGTTAATAGACTATAATTTCATCAGGCCGGATTGCACAGGAAATGGTTAATTCCTGTATTGCATATCCTGTTAATCCTGTACATCCATGTAAATAAAAGGGGGAACGAAGGATGCATGCCAAAGTTGAACCCGAAGTCAAACGGGTTTCCACCTATTGCTACCAGTGCGTAAACGGCCCCGACCTGCTGACCGTCGAGACCGTTGACGGCGTAGCCACCAAAATAGAGCCCAATTTCGACCTTAAGGGCGAACACCCCGCCGACGGCAAGGTCTGCGTCAAGCCGTTCGGGCTGGTACAGAAATTGTACAACCCCGACCGCATCAAACGGCCCATGAAACGCACCAACCCGAAGAAGGGCCGGCACGAGGACCCGGGCTGGGTGGAGATAAGCTGGGACGAGGCCCTGGATATCGTCGCGGAGAAGATGAACGCGACCCGGGCGAAGGGTGTGATGGACGAGAACGGCAACCCGCGCCTCGCCTTCACCACTGGCGGCGCGGCCACCCCGTTCAAGTACATGGGCAGCTTCCCGGCCCTGCTGTTTGCCTGGGGGCCGTTCGACCAGAGCCTGGGCGCCGGCGGCACGGTCAAGTGTTACCACACCGAGCACATGTTCGGCGAACTCTGGCACCGGGCCTTTACCATCCTGCCCGATACGCCCCGCTGTGAATACATCATTTCATTCGGCATGAACATCGACGCCTCGGGCGGCGTGACCGGGGTGCGGCGCCATGCCGACGCGCGCAAGCGCGGCATGAAACGCATACAGTTCGAGCCGCACCTGTCCGTGACCGGCGCCAATGCCGCGGAATGGATCCCCATCAAGACCAAGACCGACAACGCGGTGCTGTATTCCATGCTGCATGTGCTGCTGCACGAGACCCCCATCGACAAACTGGATGTGCCGTTCCTGAAAAACCGCACCGCATCCCCCTACCTGGTGGGACCCAAGGGGTTTTACCTGCGTGACCCGGAAACGACAAAACCGCTGATGTGGGACAACAATACGAACACCGCCGTGCCTTACGACCAGGCCGATGCGGACCCGGCCCTGGTCGGGACATTCACCGTGACCGGCGCAATCGAGGTCGGCGCCGATGACGAGACCTGGCGTTATGACAGCGTCGAGGGCGCGACCGGGCTGGAAAAGACCAGGCAACTGCTGGCCGGCAAGACCCCGGAATGGGCAGAGGAGATCTCCGAAGTCCCGGCCGCGACCATCCGCCGCATTACCAACGAATACCTGTCCCACGCCCATATCGGCGAGACCGAGATCGTGGACGGCCGCGAACTGCCGTTCCGTCCGGTGGCGACAGTACTGGGTAAATCCGTCAACAACGGCTGGGGCGCGTACGAATGCGTCTGGGCCCATACCATGATGCAGGTGCTGGTGGGCGCCCTGGAGGTGCCGGGCGGCATGCTGGGCAGCACCACTCACGTGGCCGGCGATACGGACTGGGAAAGGTCGCTGACGGTGGAGGCCGGGGAAGACGGTTTCATGACCCATACCTTTACCCCCACCGACAAGGAAGGCTGGGACGCCAACCCCTTCACCCGCCATGCCCATAACAGCCTGACCCCCATGGGCGGCGACAAGATGGGGGCGCAACTGTTCGGTTCCACCACCCTGGCCTGGCTGCGGCTGCAGGGCCGGGCCGCGGAGAGCTGGCCGAAGCCCAATCCGCCGGATATCTGGTTCCTTTACAAGTGCAACCCCGCTATTTCCCATTCGGAAACGGATAGGATGGGCGAAGTGATGGCGGAGTTCCCGTTTGTCGCCGCGTTCGCCTACACCCTGGATGAGAGCAACCACTTCGCCGACGTAATCATGCCGGAGGCGACCGACCTGGAAAGCGACCAGTTGCACCGCATCGGCGGCGGCCACTACTTTGAGAACCACTGGGAATCGGAAGGCTGGGCATTGCGCCAGGCGGTCATAGAACCCATGCACGAGGCGAAGGATTTCAGCTGGATCGCCAACGAACTGGCCCGGCGCACCGGCTTGCTGGAAGCCTATAACGGCGCCATCAATGCCGGTGTGTGCGGGATTCCCCTGCAAACCGATGATTATGACTTCTCCCTGGACCTGGACAGGGAACACTCCCAGGATGAGATCTGGAATGCGGTCAGTAAATCCGCCAGCCACGATCTGACCGGCGGCAAGGAAATTCTGGACCTGGACTGGTTCCGGCAAAACGGCTTCAAGACCCGTCCCTACTCCCGTTTGAACTGGTACCTGTACCACAAGCTGGAAGACCTGGGATTGCGCTTCGAGTTGCCCTATCAGGAACGCTATTACCGCATGGGCAAACAACTGGCCAACCGCCTGCACGAGACCGGGGTACACTGGTGGGACAAGCAACTGGACGAATACCGGCCTCTGCCCGAATTCGAAGACCTGAACAGGCTCTGGGACGAGATTATCGAGCGCAACCACGACGTCAAGGCCGCGGATTACCCGTTCTGGCTCTTGACCGGGCGCAGTATGCAATACGCCTGGGGCGGCAACGTCGGCATCCAGTTGATGAAGGAAGTGGCGGATAACGTATACGGCCATGACGGCATCGTCATGAACGCCGGCAAGGCAAAAGAACTGGGTATCGAAGATGGCGACCTTATCGAGGTCACCTCGCCGGTCAACTCCACCCGCGGCTACGCCCGCCTGCGCCAGGGGGTGCGGCCCGACGTGGTGGTGATGATCGCCCAGTTCGGCCAGTGGAAGATGCCGTTCGCCAAGGACCTGAAACGGCCGGGGCTGAATGCCCTGGTCCCCATGAACGTGGATTCCCTGGATGGCGGCGGTTCCAGTATCGACGGCACCAAGGTGTATGTCACCCGGATAGGAGCAGGACTATGACCCGTTATGTCATGATCGCCGACCTGAACCGCTGCGTCGGCTGCCAGACCTGTACCGCGGCCTGCAGGCACACCAACGCCACCCCGCCGGGCGTGCAGTGGCGCAAGGTGCTGGACGTGGAATGGGGCGATTTCCCCGACGTGCAGCGCCTGTTCATGCCGGTGGGCTGCCAGCACTGCGCGGACCCGCCCTGCATGCACGTCTGTCCCAGCACCGCCACGGCACAGCGTGAGGACGGCATCGTAACCATCGATTACGACCTGTGCATTGGCTGCAGTTACTGCACCGTGGCCTGCCCCTACCAGGCCCGCTACAAGGTGGACCGGCCGGAATTCGCCTACGGCGACCTGCCCACCGAGAACGAAGCCAAGCGTTTCGATGAGCGCACCCTGGGCGTGGCGCAGAAATGCACCTTCTGCTCGGACCGGGTGGACGCCGGCGTCGAACAGGGACTCACACCCGGCATCGACCCCGAGGCCACGCCGGGCTGTGTCAACGCCTGCATCGCCGACGCTCTCAGTTTCGGCGACATTGAGGACGAGAACAGCAACGTCTCCGAACTGCTGGCGGAGAACACCTGGTTCCAGATGCACGCGGAACTGGGCACCGAGCCGGGGTTCTACTACCTGTGGGATGCGGACGACAAACGACAGGGAACGGAAAGGGTTAACATAGATGTACAGGATACACAGGAATGAAGAGTACTGTGTCGCCCACGGGGCGACCTTTTATTTCACTGGATTCCTGCCTTCGCAGGAATGACGAGGAGGTAATTCCGTCATTCCGGGCTTGTCCCGGAATCCAGTAGATAACAAAACTCCTTATAACAATTCGGTAAACCATGCAAAACACTTTCGGTAATGTACTACAGACCCAGTGGGACTGGCGCGCGGCGGGCAACTTCATGTTCGGCGGCAGCGGCGGCGCCCTGATACTCATGGCCGCCATCGCATCCTGGCCGGGCACGCCGAACCTGGTCATCGGCCTGGCCGCGCTGGCGTTCGTGGGCCTGGGGCTGTTCCTGGTATGGCTGGAGATCGGCCGCCCGTGGCGTTTCCTGCATGTCTTTTTTCATCCCCAGACCTCCTGGATGACCCGGGAAGCGTCCGTATCCGTGCTGTTGTTTGCCGCAACGTTTACCGGCGTACTCATGCAGGCGCCGACCCTGCTCGCGGCCGCGGGACTGCTGGGTTTCCTGTTCCTGTACTGTCAGGGCAGGATCCTGCGGGCCAGCAAGGGCATCCCGGCCTGGCGCGAGCCGGCAGTGGCGCCGCTGATCATGAGCACCGGCCTGGCGGAAGGCGCGGCCATCCTGTCCATCCTGCTGATATTCTCCGGCGCCGGTCAGATGTGGCTGCTGTACCTGCTGATGGGGCTGCTGGCCTGGCGCCTGGTAAGCTGGAACCATTACCGGCAACGGCTGGCGGCCAATAACGCGCCCCCGGCCGCCCTGAAGATTCTTGAGGGTATCAACAGGCCGCAAGTCATCCTGGGCAACGCCCTGCCCCTGCTGCTGCTGGCCACGGTCATCGTGTGGCCGGACCTGCTGCAACCCCTGGCGCTACTGGCTTGCATCCTGGCGACGGCCAGCGGCTGGCTGATGAAATTCACCATCATCACCCGGGCCGCCAAGGTACAGGGCTACGCCCTGGGCAAACTCCAGAAAGGCCGCCCGACCATCAAGCCGCCGGTACGAAGGGAAAAGGACAGATTTGTCTTCGACAGGGATTGAAATTATTTACCTGAAACTGACCTGATCGGCTCTATCCCTCACTCCGT
>VYCZ01000402.1:10568-13375 GCA_009843675.1 Gammaproteobacteria bacterium
ACTGGTATTGATCCGGTGCGCCAGCGTGTGCATCTCCGGCATCAGGTATTCTGCATAGAACCTGGCGCAGTTGCCGTGGCTGAGCAGGTCGTCCTGGTCGGCATCAGCGCCGGCGTGGGCGATCCGCAACCACATCCAGGCGCCGGCAACCAGGCCCGTCAGTTGGCAGTAGTCCTTTGCAACAAACTCCGTATCGCGCTGCTGTCCCTCCCCGGCCAGTTGCAGGATGTATTGCGTGGAGCGTTCCAGTACGGCAAGTCCGGTTTGTGTCGCCTGGTGTATCTGTGCAGTCTGCTCCGCAGCCCCGGTCCCCGCCAGTGTCGCCGTGATCCTGTCTGCCAGTATCCGGTACCTGGCACCCTGGTCGCGCAGCAGCTTGCGCGTTACCAGGTCCAGTGCCTGGATGCCGTTCGTGCCTTCATAGATGGCGGCAACCCGCACATCCCGCACATACTGTTCCACGCCTGATTCGGTGATATACCCGTGTCCCCCGAACACCTGCACTGCAAGGCTGGCCACCTCGAACCCTGCTTCGGAACCGCAGGCCTTGCATACCGGCAACAGGTATTCGGCCAGTTGCAGGGCCCGGCGCCGTTCATTTTCATCCGTCCCGTTATGGGCAATGTCAAGATTGCTCGCGGCCTCAAATACCAGGGCGCGCATCGCCATGTTCCGGCAATGCATGATCAGCAACATGCGTCTCACGTCCGCATGTTCCATGATACGCACCGCCCCGGCGTCGGGCGGGCCGCCCTGGGGCCGTTCCCGGGCGTATTCAAGCGCCTTGGCGGTGGCTGCGGCGCCGATAGCCGGGCCCTGTACGGACACTTCAAGGCGCATGAGGTTTACCATGGTGAACATCGCATTCAGGCCCCTGTTTTGTTCACCGATGCGATAGCCCGTTGCGTCTTCCAGGTTCAGCACACAGGTGGGCGAAGCCTTCAGTCCCATCTTCTTTTCCAGTCGCTCCACTCGTACGCCGTTAGTCTGCCCGGAGTCAAACAATATCCCGGGCACCAGGAACAGGCTGATCCCCCTGGTCCCGGGCGGGGCGTCCGGCGTCCTGGCCAGCACCAGGTGGATTATCTGTTCAGTAAAGTCCTGGTCGCCGTAGGTGATGAATATCTTGGTACCGCTAAGCCGGTAACTGCCGTCGGCCTCGGGCCTGGCCAGGGTCCTGATGCGGCCGACGTCCGAACCCGCCTGGGCTTCGGTGATACATATGGTCGCGCCCCACTCACCGCTTACCAGTTTCGGGACGACTCGCTGCTTCAATTCTTCATCGGCATGGTCAATCAATAGCCTGGAACCGGCCCGCAGCATGAGGGGCAGCATGGCGAATGACAGGCAGGCGCCGTTCATCATCTCCGCGAACGCGACCTGTACGGTCAGCGGCAGTTGCTGGCCGCCGTATTCTTCCGGCATGTCCAGGCCGGGCCAGCCCGCCGCGGTGAATTCCCGGTATGCTTCCCTGAAACCGTCCGGCGTTTTCACCCTGCCTGCCTGGAGCACGCTGCCCTGCTCATCGCCGATGGCGTTGATGGATCCCAGCACCTGCTCACAGAATTTTGCGCCTTCAGTCAGCACCGTCCCGGCCAGGTCGCTGTCGGCGTGCCGATAGGCCGGTAGATCGAACAACCTGTCCCAGCGGATGACGCGTTCCAGGATGAACAAGGAGTCATCCAGCGGCGCCGTGTAGCTGTCACTCATCAGTTTTCCCCGACGCTGTGATGTTGGTACATATTTGCGCCACTACATCAGCCGGCGCCAGCTTCCCGGACAGGATTTGCGGCAGCGCATCCTCCAGGCGTTGTTCATTTTCAGCCGACCACACCTGCCTGTCCACCGCGTGCCGGACACTGCTTCGCACTCTCCGCTCGACCCGCTTTTGCAGGAGTTCACCATGTTTATTCGTTGTTTGCAGGCAGGTTTTATGACGCATGATCTCTTCAACCAGTTCGACCGTGCCCCGGGACTCGCTGGCGACGGTTTCAATGATCCTGGCCTGCCAGTGCTCGTTGCCATGGTTCCTGAAGCTCAGCGCCGATTGTATTGACTGCATGGCCGTACCGCTGCCGGGCCGGTCGCACTTGTTCATCACGAAGATGTCCGCGATCTCCATCAGGCCCGCCTTGGCCGCCTGGACCTGGTCGCCCGCCTCGGGCGCCAGCACCACCACGGTCGTGTCGACCAGGTGGCGCACGTCCAGCTCGGTCTGGCCAACGCCCGCGCTCTCTATGAATATGTAATCGAAGCCGGCCGCGTCAAATATGTCGGCCGCGTCGGCGGTGCTTGCGCCCAGACCGCCTCCCGTGCCCCGTGTGGCCATGCTGCGGATGAACACGTCCTCGTCGTTGTCCAGGTCGGCCATGCGCACCCGGTCGCCGAGCAGCGCGCCGGAAGTGAACGGGCTGGTCGGGTCAACGGCCACGATCGCGATTGTGTGACCGGATTGACGCAGGATCCGGGCGATCTCTCCGGCCAGGGTGGATTTGCCGGCTCCCGGAGGGCCAGTGATGCCCACCCGGTAGGCGCGGCCTGTACGCGGGTAGATGTTGTCGAGCAACCGCCGCGCCGCTTCGCCCCCGGCTTCCACCATCGAAATGGCCCGGGCAATACCCGGCCTGTCCCGGTCGAGCAGCCTGGCGACAAACTGGTCGTCGGTCTTCATGCCGGCTTGCCGGCCAGGTTTTCCCGCAATACCCGTTTCAGGATTTTCCCGCTCGGGTTTTTCGGCAATTCATTGAGGAAAAAGACTTTCCTGGGTTTCTTGTAACCGGCCAGCGACGCCCTGCACAGGTCAACCA
>VYCZ01000393.1:0-10388 GCA_009843675.1 Gammaproteobacteria bacterium
GATCATGGGCAAGACGGTTACCACGGAGTTCGCCTTTTATGCGCCGGGCAAAACCGCCAACCCCCATAACCCGGGGCATACGCCGGGGGGATCGTCCAGTGGTTCCGCGGCGGCAGTGGCCGATTTTCATGTGCCGGTTGCCCTGGGCACGCAAACCTCGGGTTCCATTATCCGGCCCGCAAGTTTTAATGGTGTTTTCGGCTGCAAGCCTACATACAACTCCTATTCTCTCGACGGCATCCATCCCCTGGCGCCGGATCTCGATACCCTGGGGGCTTTCAGCCGTTCCGCCGGGGATCTTGCCGTGTTGCACGACGTACTGGCAGACAGGCAAACCTCCCGGATACCGTCTGCAATACTACCGGCTACGGTAGCCCTGGTCCGCACCCCCGCCTGGGACGACGCCGATGCGCAGGTGCGGGAAAGCATTCTCGAATTTGCCGGCCGTTTAAAGCAGGCGGACATTGACGTCATCGAACCGGATGAAGACCTGCTGCACGGCCTGATGGAAGTGCAGCAGGCATACCTGGCCCGGGGCGCCGCCACCTCGCTGGGACACATCACGGACCGCCACCCGACCCAGGGTCGCCCGCAAACCAGGGATCTGGTTGCGGAAGGCCGCCGGGTGGACGAGGCATTCAATGCAAGGCTGCAGGACGGGCTGGCCAGGGGAGAACGGTTCCTGTCCGGCATCTTTTCCAGGGCGGACCTGGTAATCACTCCAAGTGCGGCGGGAGAAGCGCCTGCCGGACTGCACAACACCGGCGACCCCATGTTCAACCGCATCTGGACTTTTTTGCAGACCCCCTGTATGAATCTGCCGTTGACCCGCGCCGCGGGGGGATTGCCCATCGGCGTACAACTGGTCTGCAACAGGGAGGAAGATGAGCGGTTATTTGCCTATACTGAACACCTGCAAAACTTAACTGATTATGATATTGAACAACCCTGACGGAGTGTGTAGATGACAACCTTGACGACCAAAGACGTTCCCATGAGCCAGGCGCAGAGGCAGTGGTATGAGGCTGCCTGCAGTAAGATTGACCTGGAGCGTCTGAAACAGCTGATTTTCGACCTGACCGCCAAGCACAGTCCCACCGGCGCCGAGCGGGAGGCCTGTGAGTTCATGGCCGATTATCTGAACAGTGTGGGTATCAAGGCGCATTATCAGCCCATCACGGATATTTCGGGCAACTGCTACGGCCGGGTAAAGGGATCGGGTGGCGGCCCCACAATGATGCTGTATGCACCCATCGACACGCTGCTGGAAGGGGACCCGGAACAGGACTTACCTCATGCCGGCCCGGTACACCGGGCCGACATGCGGCCTGAACCCTATATCGATGGCGACCTGGTGATCGGTCTGGGCGCTTCCAACCCCAAATCCATGCTCGCCCTGCTGACCGAGGCGCTGACCTGCGTAGTGGAAGCGGACGTGGAGTTGAAAGGCGATGTGGTCATTGCCACGGCGGGCGGAGGAATGCCGTGGATAGTGCCGGAACGCAACCACACGGGTATCAGCAACGGCGTTAACTACCTGCTTTCCCACGGCGTGACCGCGGATTTCGGCGTGATCTGCAAACCCTGGGATGATATATATTACGAACACCCGGGCATGGTCTGGTTCAAGGTAACCGTGTGGGGGAACATGGGCTATGCCGGGATTCCCCGTGGGATACCGGGTTTCCGCAGTTCGATCATTCCCGCGGCAAAAGTCATCCTGGACCTGGAGGAATGGCTGATAGAGTATCCGGACAAACACACCAGCGACCAGGTGAAACCGCAAGGCTGGATCTCCGCGCTGCGCTGCGGCTGGCCGGATAAACCCGCGTTTCCCGGCGCGGCAACTGAAATCTGGCTGGATGTGCGTACCAGTCCCCTGCAGAAGGCGGCCCAGGTCGAGCGGGAATTCGACCAGGTCATGAATGCCATCCTGGCCAGGCACGATGATGTGGAGGCGGAATGGGAGACGGTCGTGACCTGTGACGCATCAGCCACCGACCCGGACCACTGGGTGGTACAGTCGGCTTTGCGGGCCTGGAAGGAAGTGCATGGCGAGCCGTATCCAGGCGCTCCTCACATGGCAGGACAGACTGACGCCGCAACCATTAACCGCACCGGGTTCCCCTTGGTACGTATAGGCTATGCCTGGCTGGGCGAGAGCGATATGCCGGCAGAGTTTACCGAGGGTCTGGGCGGCATGGGTGTTATCCGTGTGCCCGATTTGGAGATCTCCGTAAAGGAAGCGATCTATACTGTTATTGATTCCTGCACCCGTACCCGGGAAGAGGTCGGGCTGACGGATTGAGAAACTTCTGCGGAGGATACATATGCCATTAACTGACCTGCATCACGTAGCGTTGAGAACCAGGGATCTTACGGCCAGCGAACAGTTCTACACTGAAGTGCTGGGCATGGAAAAAGTGGACCGGCCGGATTTTGATTTTCCGGGGGCCTGGCTGCAGATGGGAGAGACCATGTTTCACCTGATGGCCGGCTATGCCGCGCTCGGCCCCGATGGCAAGATTTCCCGCGGCAGCGGCGCGGTCGATCACCTGGCAATCCAGGCGCAGGGTTTTGATGAAATGCGCGAGAAGTTCGAAGTCTCGGGGGTCGGGTACAAGGAAAACAACATTCGGGACTTCGGTATCTGGCAACTGTTCGTCAACGACCCGGATGGCGTCATCATTGAACTGAACTTTCAGCGCGCCGATGAACCGGAAGGATCCCGTGGACCGGGGCGGGCCACATTGAGCAAGACAACCTGACGAGAACAGGGGACAGATTTGAAATCTGTCCACGGCTGTTATTCATCAACAATTATGTAGATATACCCGTCTTCACCCACCCTGGCTTCGTACCTTTCCAGCGGGATGACACAGGGCGGATCGACGGGTTCCCCCGTCCTGATATCGAATGATCCTTCGTGAAACGGGCAAACGATCTCATCTCCCCTGATGTCGCCCTCGGACAGGTAGGCCTGTCCGTGGGTACAGACATCGCTGGTGGCAAAATATTCCCCTCCAAGGTTATAGATAGCAACCGCAGTATCATCCTCCAGGTAGAACTGCGTGACGGAGTTGGACTCCAGTTCGGTATGCTTTATGGTTTTTTCTTCCGCCATTTCAGTCATACGTTTCAAAGCGCAGGGGCGTGGGTTGCTCCCCGTTCACCACTTCCGGCCAGGCACACACCGATACCATCCAGGTCAGGTCCATTTCCGCCCGCAGTTCAATATAATCTCCTGCCCTGGTAACGGGACTGTCGATAACCCAGTCCCCCTCGGGCGTGTAGTTGACCGTCATGAAAATATTGAAACAGGCAACCGATTGCAGGTAGTTCGGGTCAAAACCGAGTTTGCGGTATTCTTCCTGGATGGTGTCGCGACAGCCGTTTTCATCCGAGTTCAGGTACAACCTGCGCGCGGCATTGGAGCAGAAACCGCCGCCGGTGTAATGGTTGGCGGTCCTGTCGCTGGTGATGGTCCACATATCGTTCATCAGGTTGCTGCGGATGGTATCCCCTTCGCGCCAGTGATAGCGGCCGTGATGCCAGCTCGTGTACACGCAATCCTGGAATTCGGTGGGATCGCCGGTTTTTACCGCGACGAAATCCGCGACCTGTTGCCCTTCGACGTCGATAATTCTCAGGGATTGCCCTTTCTTTATATAACCATGGCCGCCCGTGTGCGGCGCTATCGTTACTGTATCTACCAGGTTAGCCGTGCTCATGATTGCCCCCATTGCATTCGATCAAAACTGTGCCAGTATAATACCAGAGCCAAGTCTTATGGAGTCAGGATTGAAGATTCATGATTATAGAAGGTGAATACCAACTGCCCTGTAACATTACCGAGGCCTGGCGCGCGCTGAATGATCCGCACACCCTGAAAGTATGCATCGCAGGCTGTGAAAGTATCGAAATGATCGGGGATAACAGCTTTGAGTGCCTGATTACGGCAAAGTATGGTCCTGTAAAAGCCCGTTTCAAATCCGTCCTGAAGCTGACCAATATCAATGCGCCCCGTTCCTATACATTGAGCGGGGAGGGAAAAGGCGGCGCTGCCGGTTTCGGCAAGGGCAAGGCGGACGTCCAGTTGACCCAGGAGGGTGAAATGACCACGCTGCGCTACCAGGCGGAATTTACCGTCGGCGGCAAACTGGCCCAGGTGGGCTCCAGGCTGGTGGCGTCAACCACCAGGAAGCTGGCAAACGATTTCTTCACCCGGTTCTCGGAGGAACTTTCCGGCGAATAAGAGGGAGTGGCGAGGAGACTCTGGTGCTTTCTTTTCATTTCGATTTACGATGTTATACTTCGCCACAGTCAAGCAAACAGCAGATGGGGTTAGGGTATGAGCAAGTTCAACGAGATAGCGGTGGACCTGATGAGACGCACCGCCGCCTATGTACCGGATTTTGATTTCGAGGGGGCCGATCCTGCAACGGCTGACAAACCCTGGGGAAACTGGCTCAAGGCGGAACTGGGTTTCCGCAATCACTGGTATCCGACGGAGGCCAGCCGTAACATCAGGAACGGCGAACACAAGGCTATCAAGTTGCTGGGTGAGGATATCCTGTTCCTGCGCCGTGGAGGCCGCCTGTATGCAATAGAGGATCGTTGCAGCCACCGCGGCACGCGCTTCTCGAAACGCCCCGTGTGTTATACGGACGACACCATTACCTGCTGGCATCATGCGTTTACCTTCAACCTGGACGATGGCCGCATCCGTTGCCTGTTGAATGACCCGGACACCTCCCTGGCGGGGCGCAAGGGGATAAAGAGTTACCCGGTGCGGGAAGAAAAAGGCGTAATCTTTACCTTTGTCGGCGATATGAATCCGCCGCCGCCCCTGGAGCATGACGTGCCGCCCGGGTTTTTTGACGAAGACGTGGCGATTTGTGTGGCAGACCCTTACCTGGTAAAGGCAAACTGGCGCCTGGGTTCCGAAGGCGGCTATGACCCGGGCCATCATTACATCCACAACTGGTCGAAATTTTCCATCAATGCACGAATTCCCATGACTTTCGGCTGGGTGTCGAAGAAGGAAGCCGTGCTGGAGACCAGCATTTATGAACTGAAAGAGAACGGCCCGAAAGGGTTTACCCGGTTGGCGTCAGAGACCACCATGTCCATGACCGCAAGGATACCGGGACGAAACGGCGCAGACGACAAGGAGGTGATCCTGCCCATCGCCGCCGCCCAGACGCCCAGTGAAATGGAACTGTTGGGTCAGCACGTGCCCACCACCGAAGTTGGTGAGTGGCTGCCCTGCGGGTTGAAGGTGGATCCGTGGCCGTTCCCTGGCGTGATTCACAACGAGTATTACGTTCCCCGCGACGCCGATTCCCACTACTATTTCCAGTGCGGCTGGAGAAATGTGGAAAATGAGGAACAGGCGCAGGAGTGGGCCGAGGGCGACCTGGGACAGGTGCGCTGGAAAGTCCCCGTGGTCGATGACTTTACCGTCCAGGATGCCGAGGCACGGGAATATATCCACGAATTCTATGCCAGCGAGGACGGCTGGAACCAGGAACAGACAGCCCGCTTCGATATCGAACTCCTGATGTGGCGCGTGTTCGCAGGCGAACATTGCCGCGGCATCCAGGAGGAGAAACATACCAGGGGCCACTTCAAGAGATAAGGACGGGCCATGAGCACGGTGTTGCATATCGATTGCAGCGCTCGTACTGCCGATTCTGTCAGTCGCAGGTTGTCGCAGACCGTAATTGACCAACTCTTCAGGGTGGAACCGGGGCTGCAACTGGTGCGACGTGACCTGGGCATAGAGGCGCCGCCGCCGGTCAACAATACGGAGGCTGAAGCCTTTTTTACCCCGCCTCCGGACCGGACCGCAGGGCAGGTCACGGCCCTGGCCGATTCGGATTCGCTGACCGAAGAGTTGCTGGCGGCGGATATCCTGGTACTTGGTACTCCCATGTACAACTTCAACGTGCCGGCCAGCCTGAAAGCCTGGATTGATTACGTGGTCAGACCGGGCAAGACCTTTCGCCGTGTGGCGAACGGCAACCTGGAAGGTCTTTGCGGGGAAAAGAAGGTTTATTTGTGTACGGCAAGCAGCGGCAAGTCAATCGGGACGGAAATGGATCACCTGCGCCCGTACCTGGATGTGATCTTCGGATTTATCGGTATCACTGACGTCGTCTATTTCGAGGCGGAAGGTCTGGCCTGGGGCGAACAGGAACGGGAACGCTCAATCAGCGCCGCCATTGAGAGTATCCAACAGCATTTTGCCCTTTCATGTCATTCCGGCGAAGGCCGGAATCCAGTAGAATAATATTGTAACATCGGGGTCAGAGTAAGAAATTCGTCAGAATTTTTACTCTGACCCCAATATTAAAGAACTTCCTGAAAGGAGGAGTAACGGCATGTCGAAAATCAAGGGTCTAGGTTACATCGGTTGTGAGGTTACGGACTTTGACGCCTGGGACGGCCTGCTGGATACCGTGTACGGGCTGGAGCGGCGCGCGGACAGCGGGAAATCGGTCCGGCACTACCGCATGGATGATAATCACCACAGACTTGCGTTGCACAAATCGGATAACAACAAGTTGAAATACATCGGCTGGGAGGTGGAGTTTCAGGGAGACCTGGATAACCTGGCTGCCGAACTGAGCGATAAGGGTATAGAGGTAACACCCGGCAGTGCGGCGTTGCGGGAGCAGCGCGCCGTCATGGATCTGTTCGTGGTCAGCGGGCCGGACGACATCCGCCTGGAGATCTTTTTCGGGCCCGTGCAGGACTTCAAACCGTTTACGCCGAAGCGGGGGATGGAAGGTTACAATACCGGCGACCTCGGAATGGGGCACATAGTTTTAGCCACAGCCGACCGGCCGGCTTCGGTAAAGTGGTACGAGGATAACCTCGGTTTCCGCCTGAGCGACCATATTTTCTGGGACGATATCCAGGCGACCTTCCTGCATTGCAATCCCCGCCACCACAGCCTGGCGTTCATGAACCCGGTCGGCCCCATGAAACCCGGCGACCTGGGTCATTTCATGTTCGAAAGCCTGTCTATCAATGACGTCGGGCGCGCCTACGACATCGTCCACGAACACAAGGTGCCGCTGGCCCTGACCCTGGGCAGGCATAGCAATGACCACATGATGTCATTTTATATTTACTCTCCCTCCGGCTGGTGGATCGAGTACGGCCATGGCGCCCGCCTGATCGATGACGCCGTCTGGGAACCGAAGTTTTACAATTCCCCGAAGATCTGGGGCCATGAACATGTGCCTCCTCCTGATGTAGCCGCCGCAGGGGAACTGCATAAACGCTGAAAAGATATATCCGCAGATGACGCAGGTTAACGCAGATAAAATGAATCAAAATCCAATCTGCGTCATCTGCGGATAGAATAAAATACCGTCATGTCTGAAGTAAAACATGCAAAAGTGTTAATCCTGGGTTCGGGGCCGGCCGGCTATTCGGCGGCCGTGTATGCCGCGCGCGCCAACCTGAAGCCGGTATTGATTACCGGGGTGGAGATGGGAGGCCAGTTGACGACTACCACCGACGTGGACAACTGGCCCGGCGACGTGGAGGGCCTGCAGGGGCCGGACCTGATGGAGCGGATGCGCCGCCATGCCGAGCGCTTCGAGACCGAGGTAATCTTTGATCACGTTCACCAGGTTGATCTGGGTACAAGGCCCTTCATGTTACAAGGCGGTTCGGGCAGTTACAGTTGTGATGCCCTGATTATCGCTACCGGCGCCTCCGCGCGTTACCTGGGCCTGCCTTCCGAGCAGGCGTACATGGGAAAAGGCGTCAGCGCCTGCGCCACCTGTGACGGGTTCTTCTACAGGGGTGAGAAGGTCGCGGTAATCGGGGGAGGTAATACCGCGGTGGAAGAGGCCCTGTACCTTTCCAATATCGCCAGTGAAGTCATACTGGTGCACCGCCGGGATAAACTGCGTGCAGAGAAAATGCTGCAGGACAAGCTGTTTGAGAGACAGGGAGAGGGTAAGGTTACGATTCTCTGGGACCACGTGCTTGAAGAAGTGAAAGGGGATGACAGCGGCGTCACCGGAATACGCATCAACAATGTCAAGTCCGATGAAAAAACCGACCTGGAACTGAAAGGCGTGTTCATAGCAATCGGCCATACGCCCAACACGGGAATTTTTGCCGACCAGCTTGAGATGAACAACGGTTACATAGTCATCAAGAGCGGTCTGAACGGCGATGTAACCTCCACCAGCGTCCCCGGCGTGTTCGCAGCCGGCGATGTTTCCGACCAGGTCTACCGCCAGGCCGTCACCTCAGCCGGCTTCGGCTGTATGGCAGCGTTGGACGCAGAGAAATTTCTGGATGAGTGAATACAGGAGAGAACAATGACAAGTATCTGGAACCACCTGCAGGGAGTGCAATTCAAACAGTCCTATTACAATGCCGGCGGCGTGAAGACCCGCGCTATCGAGGCCGGTGACGGACCACCCTTGATCCTGCTGCACGGCACCGGCGGCCACGCGGAAGCCTACCTGAAGAACATCGAGGCCCACGCAAAACACTTTCATGTCTATGCCATCGACATGGTCGGCCACGGTTACACCGATGCGCCGGATATCGGTTATGACATGCAATGCTACGTGGACTTCATGAAAGATTTCCTGGACGCCATCGGCGCGGACAGGGCCCATATTTCCGGAGAGTCGCTGGGCGCAACGGTCGCATCCTGGTTCGCCCTGCAGCACCCGGACCGGGTCAGCAAGATCGTCATGAACACCGGCATGATGCTGCCACCGGACGAGGCGGGCGCCGGGGAATTGAGAGACCTGCTGGAACGCAGCCGCAAGGCCACCGGTTCTCCGGACCGGAATACGGTCCGGCAACGGATGCGCTGGCTGATGCACCGGGATGAGGACGTGACCGATGAGATCGTGGAAGTGCGCTATCAAATCTACATGCAACCGGGACGCGCCGCCGTCATCAGGAAGATCGCCGAACAAAGCATCGGCGCATTGCTGGACCCGGTCGAGCAGGAAAAATGGTATAAACCCGAGTTACTGCAACAGATAACCTGTCCCACCCTGGTGTTGTGGACCCGTTACAACCCGGGACAACTGGTGCCCCTGGCGGAGCAGGGCGCCGCGCTCATCCCCGACAGCGAACTGATCGTGCTGGAAAATTCCGCCCACTGGCCGCAATGGGAGGAACCGGAAGCGTTCAACAAGGCACATATCGGGTACCTTCTCAAGTAACCCTGTATAATTTTGAAAACTGTCATGAGTGAAATAACCCGATCGCTGCTGGAAGAGACTCAGGGCTACGTGGAACAGGCCAGGGCCAGGACGGCGCGGGCGCGCAAACCCTGGCAGGTGTGGCTGGATGCGGAGTGGGGGTTTCGCAATTACTGGTATCCGGCCGCGCTGTCTCGCCACCTGGGAGAAGGCGATGCTAAAGGGATTGAACTGCTGGGGGAGGAAATCCTGATCACCCGGCAGAACGGGAAAATACATGCCCTGGAAGACCGCTGCCCGCACCGCGGCATCCGTTTCTCGGCGCGGCCCTTGTTTTACACAAAGGAAACCCTGACCTGCTGGTACCACACCTGGACCTACGACCTGGAAGACGGCAACCTGCGCACCATACTCAGCTCGCCGGAATCGAAGATGATAGGCAAATGCAGTGTCAAGGTCTATCCGGTGGAGGAACGCAAGGGCATCATCTTTATCTTCGTGGGCGATATCGAGCCGCCGCCGCTGCACTACGACCTGGCGCCGGGCCTGCTGGATGATAACGCCGTGGTCTATTGCGGCGAACCGTACGACATCAATGCCAACTGGCGGCTGGGTTGTGAAAACGGCTACGACCCCGGCCACCAGTTCATCCACAACTGGTCCGAGATGTGCATCAACGCCGGGATGCACACCTCCTACGGTTACACGTCCACCCGGGAAGCCGTACTGGATACCACCCGTTACGTTGAGGGTGAAGACGGCCCCAAGGGCTTTACCCGCAAGGTGGAGAAAACGGAGTTCAAACATGAGGCGTATATCCCGCTCAGAGACGGCGGCCGCAAGGACCTGGTCCTGCCCCTGGCGAGAGGCAAGTCTTCTGAGGAACTGGCGCAGTTGACCGATATCATCCGCCTCGGCACGGTCGGACTGTGGATGCCCAGTTCGCTGAAGGTCACCACGTTCCCGGCGCCCCAGTGCACCCACTACGAGTTCTACGTGCCGAAGAACAAGGACGTACACACTTACTTCCAGTTCGGCGTGATTCATACCGACGATGAGGAGGAGGCGGAGCGCTGGCTGGGCGAGGAAGGCCGCATCATGTGGGAGGTCCCGGCTGTGGAGGGTTTCACCGTAGACGATGCCTTTGCCCGGGAGCAGTTACATAAATACTACGCCGAGGAAGACGGCTGG
>VYCZ01000393.1:10398-13176 GCA_009843675.1 Gammaproteobacteria bacterium
TCGAACTGACCATGTGGCGCCGGTTTGCCAGCAAACACGCCCGCGGCATTCAGACCGCCGATCATACCCGCGGGTATTTCAAGCGTGATTGACATGCCCTGCACTTATATTGATAACCTTTAACAGATTCAGAAACAGAGTCCCATGACTGACAGCAAAGCAAAAGTACTGGAGGGCAAGGCCACTCCCCGGGGCAAGTATCCCCATGCCAGGCGCGCCGGAGATTACATCTTCATTTCCGGCACCAGCGCAAGACAGGCCGACAACACCGTTATCGGCGCGCAGGCGGTGGATGAGATGGGCACCTACGACCTGGACATCCGGGCGCAGACCCGGGCGGTGCTGGACAACATCGCCGATATACTGGCCACCTTTGACGCATCACTGGCAGACCTCACCGAAATAACGGCCTTTATAGTGAACATGAATGATTTTGCCGGGTATAATGAAGTATACGCAGAGGTGTTCGATTACGACGGGCCGGCCCGCACCACGGTAGCCGTACACCAGTTGCCGCACCCGCAGTTGTTGATAGAAATAAAGGCCATAGCCTATAAACCCGAATAAGCTCACAGGGGAGAGCCGATATGAATGATGGTCAGATCATTGCCGGATTTTTGGCGCCACACCCACCTCACCTGGTTTATGGTGAAAACCCGCCGCAGAACGAACCCCGCTCTCAAGGCGGCTGGGAACCGTTGAGATGGGCTTATGAACACGCCCGCAGGAGCCTGGAGGAGTTGAAACCGGACGTGTTGCTGGTGCATTCGCCCCACTGGATAACCCAGCAGGGCCATCATTTCCTGGGGGTGCGAAACCTGAACGGCAAGTCCGTCGATCCGATTTTTCCCAACCTGTTCCGCTACAAGTTTGAACTGGAAGTGGACGTGGAACTGGCAGAGGCCTGCTGTAACGAGGCTGCGGACATGGGCCTGACCACCAAGATGATGCGCAATCCCAACTTCCGCGTGGATTACGGCACCATCACCACCCTGCACATGATCCGCCCGCAGTGGGATATCCCGGTGGTCGGTATCTCCGCCAATAATTCCCCCTACTACCTGACCACGGAAGAGGGCCTGGAGGAGATGGACATACTGGGCAAGGCCACCCGCAAGGCTATCGAACAGACCGGCCGGCGCGCAGTGCTGCTGGCGTCGAATACCCTGTGCCACTACCATTTCCACGAGGAACCGGTGCCGCCGGAGGACATGTCCCAGGAGCATCCGCAGAACTATGCGGGTTACCTGTGGGACATGCGCATGATCGACCTTCTGAGGCAGGGAAAGATCAGCGAAGTCTTCAAGGTTTTACCGCAGTTCATCGATGAAGCCTTCGCCGAGGTAAAATCCGGCGCCTTCACCTGGATGTTCGCCGCCATGGATTACCCCGAACTGCCGGGCGAACTCTACGGTTACGGCACGGTAATCGGTACCGGCAACGCGGTCATGGAATGGAACCTGATAAAGGCCGGCCTGGCCAAGGCAGCGTGAGGAGCCAATGAGCGTCGTTTCCGCCTTCCTGGTGCCCGGTTCCCCTCTCCCCTACGTGCAGCGGGACAATCCGCCCTGGGGTGAAATCGCTGCTGCCATGGAAACCACCGGCAAGGCCCTGGCCGCTTCCGAACCGGACCTGATCGCGATCTATTCCACCCAGTGGATTGCCGTGCTGGACCAGTTGTGGCAGACCCGGGCCGTCCTTCAGGGCCTGCACGTGGACGAGAACTGGCATGAGTACGGCGACCTGCCGTTCGACATGAAGATCGATGTTGAATTTGCCGAACTGGCGTTGAAAAAGACCGCCGAGGCCGGCATCAAGGCCAAGGGTGTGGACTATGATCACTTCCCGGTGGACACCGGCGCCATTGTCGCTTCCAATTTCCTGAACCCGGACGGGAACATTCCCTTGGCCATCACCTCCAACAACGTCTACCACGACTGGCAGATGACCGAGTCCCTGGGCCGGGTCGCCGCCGACTCCGCGTCCGAACTGGGCCGGAAGCTGGCCGTCATCGGTGTAGGCGGCCTGTCAGGTTCGATCTACCGCCACGTCATCAACATCAGCGAAGACAAAATTGCCGATAGCGCGGAAGACGACTGGAACAGGAAGATCCTGTCCATGATGGAACAGGGCGACACGGAGGCCCTGGCAAAGGCCTGCCCTGACTATGCCGGCGCGGCCCGTGTGGACATGGGCTTTAAGCACTTCGCCTTCATCCTGGGCGCCATCGGCGGCAACTTCAACGGCGCCACGGTGCACGCCTATGGCCCTCTGTACGGCAGCGGCGGCGCGGTTGTGGAATTCGATCTGGACTGACTACGGTTCAACGTAGGTTTTCAAGACGTTCCAGGCATGCCAGCCTTCCAGCAGGGCATCCGGGTAACCGCCTGTAGTTTCCTGCAGTTCTTTTGGAGGTAGATACTTCTTCGGCAATGGAAAGGCCTCAACGATGTCTTCATACGCAACACCGTTTTGTTTCAATCGATCCGTTTCCGAGATCAGTTCGGCCAGGTAGGTCTGAAACTTGAGCATGTGGGTTCTGATCCTGTTTTTCCCGAGCAGCACACCGCCGTGACCGGGAATCATCACTTCAATGTCGAGCGCCTCGATGACCCTGGCCATTGTCTGGAGGTACTCCTGCGCGTGCCCTTCGATAACCCAGGGGATGCCTGTCGGACCAAGGATGAGGTTGCCGGTCCAGGCTATTTTCTCTTTCGGCAGGTAAACGATGCTGTCACCAGGGCCGCAGCCCAACCCGAAATAGTGGAACTGGACAAT
>VYCZ01000040.1 GCA_009843675.1 Gammaproteobacteria bacterium
CCTTTTAAGGAGTTTTGTTGTCTACTGGATTCCCGCCTGCGCGGGAATGACGAACGGGGGCGCAAATGACGAACCATGATGCGGCATTATTATGTCGTTATGTATAGTTGCCTTTATCACGGGCAGGGGTTGGGTTGAGAGCGATGGATATCCTCTATCCGTTTCAGTACGCCCCGGTCCAGTTCCAGGTCGGCGCTGGCAATATTCGCGGCAAGCTGCTCCATGGTGGTGGCGCCGATGATCGAACTGGTCACGAAAGGGCGCCGGTTGACGAAAGCCAGGGCCATTTGGGCCGGGTCCAGGCCGTGTTCCCGGGCGACGGCAACGTATTGCCGGGTGCACTCCTCGGCAATTTCGGCGTTATAGCGTTTGTATTTTGTGCCGAACAGGGTCAGGCGCGCCCCCGGGGGGCGGTTGCCGTCCAGGTACTTGCCCGATAATACGCCGAATCCCAGTGGAGAGTAGGCCAGCAGTCCGACTCTTTCACGGTGGGCAACCTCGGCGAGGCCGACTTCGAAACTACGGTTGAGCAGGCTGTAGGGGTTCTGGATGGAAACGATGCGGGGCAGGTCTGCCTCGCGGGCCAGCCTGAGGTATTCGCCGACTCCCCAGGGGGTTTCATTGGACACGCCGGCATAACGGATTTTCCCGGCGCGCACCTGCTCGTCAAGCGCGCCCAGGGTTTCCTCTATGGGAGTCCCGTCCTTTTCCGGCGCGTGGTAGTAATCCTGCCGGCCGAAAAAATTCGTGTCCCGTTCCGGCCAGTGTACTTGGTACAGGTCGATATAATCCGTCTGCAGGCGTTTGAGACTGGCATCAACCGCCAGGCGCATGTTTTTTTTGTCCAACCGGTTGTTCCCGTCGCGCAGGTAACCGGTGTAGGATGCCGCGGGGGCCATCTTGGTAGCGACGACCAGCTTGTTCCGGTCCTTGCGCTGTTTCAGCCAACGGCCAAGGTGTTCTTCCGTCCTGCCCTGGGTCTGGGCCCGCATCGGACTGGGGTAGAGTTCCGCGGTATCGATGAAGTTGACGCCCTGGTCCACGGCATAGTCAAGCTGCCGGCAGGCTTCCTCCCGTGTGTTCTGCTCGCCCCAGGTCATGGTGCCCAGACATATCACACTGACATCAATATCGGTATGTCCCAGTTTCCGGTATTGCATGTATCCGGATGATATACTAGTTTCGATTTTTTCGTTTCCGGTTTTGCCAAAAACTGACAACTAATGGATACGCTCACACTGATCAAGCCGGATGACTTCCACCTGCACCTGCGCGACGGGAGTGAACTGGCAAGCGTTGCGCGCGACAGCGCCCGGCGCTTCGCCCGCGCGATAATCATGCCGAACCTGGCGCCGCCGGTCGTGTCTGTCCGGCAGGCCCTGGAGTATCGGCGGAGGATCCTTGACTGCCTACCGGACAACCCGGACTTCAATCCGCTGATGACCCTGTACCTCACTGATAATACCCCCAGGGATGAAGTGGACCGGGTTGCGGAGACCGGTGAGGTGTATGCGTTCAAATATTACCCGGCAGGGGCGACAACCCATTCGGCATCCGGGGTGACCGATATCGGAAAAGTCATGCCGGTACTGGAATACATGGCGCAAAGAGACGTGCCGTTGCTGTTGCACGGAGAGGTTACGGATGCCGAGGTTGACATATTTGACCGGGAAAAGGTGTTTATCGAACGTATTTTGTCTCCCCTGGTTGAGAACATCAATGCGTTGCGGATTGTCCTCGAACATGTCACCACCCGTGACGCGGTGCAGTTCGTCAGCGGCGCATCGGACAGGATCGCGGCGACGATTACACCCCACCACCTGATGCTGAACCGCAATGCCATGCTGGCGGAGGGCATCAATCCGCACCATTACTGCCTGCCCATCCTGAAACGGGAGCGGCACAGGCAGGCCCTGGTTGCCGCGGCGACCAGCGGTAACCCGAAATTTTTCCTCGGGACCGACAGTGCGCCCCATAGCGCACGGGCAAAAGAGAAGCCGCCCTGTTGTGCAGGCATCTATAACGCCTGTGCCGCCATTGAACTGTATGCATCCGTATTCGATGCCATGGACAGCCTGGATACCCTGGAGCAATTCGCCAGCAGGAACGGCGCACGGTTTTACGGGTTGCCCTTGAATACACAGAAAATCAGCCTGCGCCGGGAGGAATGGCAGATCCCCGACGTGATTAACTTTGCCGGCGCTACGCTCGTTCCGTTCCGTGCAGGTGGGTCCTGCCGGTGGAAACTGGTTGATGAACACTGACAGGAACAGCCTGGTTGCCGGCCGTTTCAGGGGATTTTATCCCGTGGTGGTGGACGTGGAAACAGCAGGGTTCGATCCCGCCAAGGATGCCTTGCTGGAGGTCGCGGTGGTGTTCCTGCAGACTGACCCTGACGGCATCTGGAGTCCCCTGGAGACCGTGTCGAAGCATATCCAGCCGTTCCCCGGCGCCAACCTGGACAAGGCCGCATTGGAGTTTACCGGCATCGATCCGGACCATCCTTTCCGCAAGGAGATTGCCGTACCGGAGAAAGAGGCGTTACGCGATATCTTTCAGGCCACCAAGAGGCTGATACGGGAGCATGGCTGCACCCGCGCCATCCTGGTGGGACACAACCCCGCGTTCGACCTGAGTTTCATCAATGCGGCGGCCGACCGCTCGGGTTTCAAGCGCAATCCCTTCCACCCTTTCAGCACGTTTGATACGGCCACCCTGGGAGGCCTGGCCTACGGTCAGACCGTATTGTCCAGGGCGGTACAGGCCGCCGGGCTGGAATGGGAAGAAGAAGAGGCGCATTCGGCCCTGTACGATTCCGAACGCACGGCCGAGTTGTTCTGCAATATTGTCAATCTCTGGCCGCTGTAAAGGGATTAGGGGCCAGGGGATGGGGAATGGTTTGAGCTAGCCCCTGACCCCTGTTTTGTGGTAAAATTTCCCCTTTTTACAATACCCGGCATATGCCGGAAACAGGCAGGATGAAACCCTGTCTGGATGCCTGATTAGAGAGAGCTATGGCTGACGAAATCGCCCGGTCGATAATGCCGGTAAACATAGAAGACGAGATGCGTCAATCCTACATGGATTACGCGATGAGCGTTATCGTCGGCAGGGCCTTGCCGGACGTGCGCGATGGCCTGAAACCGGTACACAGGCGCGTCCTGTTCGCAATGAACGAGATGGGCAATGATTACAACAAGCCCTACAAGAAATCCGCCCGTGTCGTCGGCGACGTAATCGGTAAATATCACCCTCACGGAGATTCTGCCGTCTACGACACCATAGTACGCATGGCTCAGCATTTTTCCCTGCGTTACGTACTGGTGGACGGGCAGGGCAATTTCGGCTCGGTGGACGGCGATGCGCCGGCGGCGATGCGCTACACCGAAGTGCGCATGTCCAGGATTGCCCATGAACTGCTGGAGGATATCGACAAGGAAACCGTCGATTACGCGCCCAATTACGACGGGACGGAACATGAGCCGGTGGTCCTGCCCACGCGTCTGCCCAACCTGCTGATCAACGGTTCCAGCGGCATTGCCGTCGGCATGGCGACGAATATTCCCCCCCACAACCTGACCGAGGTTATCAACGCCTGTATTGCTCTGCTGGAGGATGAGAACCTCGGCGTGGACGAGTTGATCGAATACATACCGGGCCCGGATTTCCCGACCGCCGGCATCATCAACGGTTCCCAGGGCATTCATGAGGCCTACCGTACCGGTCGCGGCCGCATCTACATGCGCGCCCGTTCACACATAGAAGCTGACGAGAGAAACGGGCAGAACGCCATAATCGTTACCGAACTGCCCTACCAGGTCAACAAGGCCAGGCTCCAGGAAAAGATCGCGGAGCTTGTCAAAGAGAAAAAGCTCACGGGAATCCGCGAGTTGCGCGATGAGTCCGACAAGGACGGCATGCGCCTGGTCATCGAACTGCGCCGCGGCGAAGTGCCCGAGGTCATCCTCAACAACCTGTACCAGTTCACCGCCATGCAGAGCGTTTTCGGCATCAACCTGGTGGCCCTGGATGACGGGCAGCCGCGCCTGATGACACTGAAGGGAATGCTTGATGCGTTTGTGCGGCACCGGCGCGAGGTGGTGGTCCGGCGCACTTTGTACGAGTTGCGTAAGGCCAGGGCCCGCGCCCATATCCTCGAGGGGTTGGCCGCGGCGCTGGCGAATATCGATCCGATGATAGAACTCATCAAGGGTTCCTCTACCCCTGCCGAGGCGAAGCGCGGGTTGCTGGCGTCGCCCTGGGAACCCGGGGTGGTCACCGCGCTGCTGGAACGGGTCGGCGCTGAAATGTCCAGGCCCGACGACCTGCCGGAAGAACTGGGGCTGGGTCCCGACGGCTATCGCCTGTCCGATGCCCAGGCCCAGGCTATCCTGGATATGCGGCTGCAGAAACTGACCGGACTGGAACAGGACAGGATAATCAGCGAATACGGGGAAATACTGGATGCAATCGGCGACCTGCTCGACATCCTGGCGCGGCCGCAGCGGTTGATGGAGGTGATCAGGACGGAACTGGAGGAGATCCGGGAGCGCTACGGTGATGTCCGGCGTACGGAAATTATCGAGGACCAGCTTGCCCTCACAATGGAAGACCTGATCACCGAGCAGGACGTGGTGGTGACCCTGTCCCACGCCGGTTACGCAAAGATGCAACCCCTCGATGCTTACCGGTTGCAACGGCGCGGCGGGAGGGGCAAGTCGGCCACGTCCGTCAAGGATGAGGATTTCGTCGACAAGTTATTCATTGCCAGCACCCACGATACCCTGCTGTGCTTTTCCAGCCTGGGCAGGTTGTACTGGCTGAAGGTGTATGAACTGCCCCAGGCCAGCCGCACGGCCAAGGGTAAACCTATCGTCAACCTGCTCCCCTTGAGTGAGGACGAACGCATCAATGCGGTGCTGCCGATACGGGAATTCAGCGATGACCTGTACGTCTTCATGGCAACCCTGAACGGCACCGTGAAAAAGACTTCGCTGCGGAATTTTTCCCGCGCCCGGCCGAGCGGCATCATTGCATTGGAACTCACCGAGGGAAACCGGCTGGTCAATGTTGAACTGACCGACGGCGAGCACGAGGTCATGCTCTTCAGCGACGCCGGCAAGGTGATCCGTTTCAGGGAATCTGACGTTCGCGCCATGGGCAGGACGGCAAGAGGGGTAAGAGGTATTCGCATGGGGCCTGACGATAAGGTCATTTCCCTGATCATCGCCAGGGAAAGCAAGGCCGTATTGACTGCCACCGAGAACGGTTATGGCAAACGCACGCCCCTGGAAGAGTATCCGCTGCGCTCCCGTGGCGGCCAGGGAGTGATCTCGATCCAGACCAATGAACGCAACGGGAGAGTCGTCGGCGCCCACATTGTCGATGAAGACGATGAAATCATGCTGATAAGCGACCAGGGCACCTTGATCCGGATGCGCGCCAGCGATGTCTCGGTTGTCGGGCGCAATACCATGGGCGTAACACTGGTCAACCTCAATGAAGGTGAACGGCTTGCCGGACTGGAACGGATTGTCGACTACGGAGATGTCAGTGATAACGGAGATGAAGATTCTCCGGATGGCGCTGAAGGTGGCAACAACCCCGATCTATAATTTCAGCCCCGGCCCGGCAATGTTGCCGCGGGAGGTGATGCAGAAGGTCCGGGAGGAATTTCTCGACTGGCACGGCCTCGGCATGTCCATTGCGGAAATGAGTCACAGGAGCCCGGCGTTCACGGGCATAGCGGAACAGTCGGTACGGGACTTGTCGGAGTTGCTGGGGATCCCGGAAAATTACCGGATACTGTTCCTGCAAGGCGGCGCCACCCATGTGATGAGCATGGCGCCGCTGAACCTGTGCAGGGAGACGGATTGCGCCGACTACGTGATCACGGGCAACTGGTCGAAACGGGCGGCCGGCGAGGCCGGCCGGCTGACGAACGTAAATATTGCCGCCTCGTCTGCTGATGTCAACCATACCACTATCCCCGACCGGGAGGACTGGCGCTGCAGTGAAAAGCCTGCCTACCTGTATTTCTGCGATAACGAAACTATCGCCGGCGTGGAATTTCCGTCTGCGCCGGTGTTGCCCGATTCCTGTGGCGATACCGTGCTGGTCAGCGATATGACGTCTAATTTTTTATCCCGTCCCGTACAGGTGGACCGTTACGGCCTGATATTCGCCGGCGCCCAGAAGAACTTCGCTCCGGCCGGACTGACCATAGCTCTGGTGCGCGAGGACCTGCTGGGACGGGCGCGGCCGGACGTGCCGTTCCTGTACGATTTCAGGCTGCTGGCCGAGCATGGCTCGATGTTCAATACACCGCCTGTTTTCAACTGGTACGTTGCCGGGCTGACGTTTGCCTGGATCCGCCAACAGGGCGGGGTGGAGCGGATGCACGAAAACGCGTTGCGCCGTTCCGGCAAGCTGTATGACTTCATAGACGCCAATGATTTTTACAGCAACCCTGTGGAAAAACCCTACCGCTCCAGGATGAACGTGCCGTTCGTCCTGGCGGATGCGGACCTTGACCGCACCTTTCTTGATGCGGCCGCGGACAACGGCCTGGTTGAGTTGAAAGGTCATCGCAGCGTAGGAGGCATGCGCGCAAGCATGTACAATGGGATGCCTGAAGCCGGAGTGGATACCCTGATTGAATTCATGGAGCATTTTGCTTCCCGCTATGCGTGAGCCGGAAACAGTGAAAAATTCAAAGCTGGAACATATAAGAAGTGAGATCGATGCGCTGGATGAGCAACTGGTCGAGTTACTCAACCGGCGCGCGCGCCTGGCGCTGGACATTGCGAGCGTAAAACAGCAGGTTATGTACCATCCCGAGCGGGAAGCCAGGGTGCTGGACAGGGTGAAGGCCCTGAACAAGGGCCCCATGCCGGACGGGGAAATAACACGCCTGGCCCGGGAGATCATGTCTGCCTGCCTGGCCCTGCAGGCGCCGTTGAATATCGCCTGCCTGGGACCGGAAGGCACCTTCACGCAGATGGCTGCCCTGAAGCATTTCGGACAATCGGTCCGGTTGAAGCTGTTGGGCAGTATCGAACAGGTGTTTCGGGAAGTCATGGCGGACGCATGCGATTACGGCGTGGTCCCGGTAGAGAATTCCATAGAAGGCGCAGTGAATCACACCCTGGATATGCTGCTGGTTTCCGACCTGAAACTCTGCGGCGAGCTGGAAATGCGCATCCATCAACAGTTGCTGAGCCGGTCAGGTAATCTGGAAGATATACAGACCGTATATTCCCACGAACAGTCGCTGGCCCAGTGCCGCCGGTGGCTTGACGCAAACCTGGCGGATGCGCGGCGCGTGCCGGTACCGAGTAACGCGGAAGCTGCCCGGAATGCCGTTGGTGATGAGCACGGCGCAGCCATCGCAGGAGAGCAGGCGGGGGAGATCTACGGGTTGCCTGTTCTCAGTAAAAATATCGAGGACAACCCCGACAATACCACCCGTTTCCTGGTGCTTGGCAAGGAGACGCTGTCTCCCAGCGGCAAGGACAAGACCTCACTGCTGTTTGCAATGCCGAGCAGGCCCGGTTCACTGATGCACATGCTTGCCTGTTTTGCCGATCACGGCGTCAATATGACAAGGATTGAATCGAGACCGTCACGTCAGAGCATGTGGGAATACGTATTTTTCGTGGATATCCTCGGTCACGCGGACGATGAGGCAGTAGTGCGGTCCTTGTCCGAGTTGCGGGACAAGGCTGCCATGGTGAAATTGCTGGGCTCTTATCCCGAAGCCCGTTGACAGTAATCAGGATGGCTCAACAATGACAATCAACCTCACTGATCTTGCGACACCCGGTATTGCTTCCCTGCCGGTCTACAAACCCGGCAAATCCGCGGACGAAGTCCGGGACGAGCTGGGCCTGGACCGGGCAATCAAGCTGGCTTCCAACGAAAACTCCCTTGGCCCCAGCCCGCAAGTGCTGGATGCCCTGGCCGGCGGCAGTTTTGACCTGTTCCGTTATCCGGACGGTTCCGGCGCCTCGCTGAAACGCGCGCTGGCGGACTTTCATGGCATCAATCCCGATCAGATCACGCTGGGCAACGGCTCGAACGACGTGCTGGAACTGGCTGCCCGCAGCATCGTTACCAGGGATCACGAGGTGATCTATTCGGAAAACGCATTTATCGTTTACCACCTCGCGACCCACTCAATAGGCGCCACGCCGGTAGTCATACCCACACGCGACCACAGACATGATCTTGCGGCGATACTGGATGCCGTTACCGGGCGCACCCGGCTGATCTTCCTCGATAACCCCGGCAATCCCACGGGCAACTGGATTGACGGGGACCGCTTGCGGTCATTTCTGGCTTCCGTGCCGGAAGACGTGATCGTAGTGGTTGATGAAGCCTATTATGAGTATGCCGCCTCCCTGTGCGCCGACTACCCGAATTCGATTGAATTCCTGCCGGATTTTCCCAATCTTGTCACGACCCGGACTTTTTCCAAGGCTTACGGCCTGGCCGGGCTCCGTGTCGGCTACGCAGTCAGCCATCCTGACCTGGCAGATTTGATGAATCGTGTACGCCAGCCCTTCAATGTCAACACGCTGGCGTTGCTCGCCGCCGAGATTGCATTGAAGGACCAGGAGCACCTGCGCCGCTGTGTGGCAATGAACGACGAGGGCATGCTGGCCCTGACTGCGGCTTTTGCCGAGTTGGGACTGGAATGGTTCGAGTCGATTTCCAATTTCGTCAGTTTCGACCTGGGGCAGCCTGCAGACGATGTCTACCAGGCGCTGCTGAGGGAAGGAGTCGTTGTCAGGCCGATAGCTGAGTACGGATTGCCCGACCATTTGCGGGTCACGATCGGCCAGGAACACGAGAATGCGGAATTCATAAAGGCGCTGGGCAAGGTCTTGATGAATGCTGTTTGACAGGGTCGCCATTATCGGGTTGGGACTGATTGGCGGTTCGCTGGCGCGGGCCCTGCGGCGCGCGTCCCTGTGCAGATCGATAACCGGTTACGGACGGCGGGAAGCGGCCCTGCAACAAGCGGTCGAACAGGGTGTCATAGACCATTACAGCCTTGACGTCCCGGAGGCAGTGGAAGGCGCCGACGCCGTCGTCCTGGCTACGCCGCTTTCCACTACGGAGAGCCTGATGCGGGCGATGAATGAGGGGTTGAAGCCGGGCTGTATCATCACCGACGTCGGAAGCGCCAAAGGTGTGGTGGTAGCGGCGGCAAGGAACGCGCTGGCCGACAGGCTTCCCTTTTTTGTCCCCGCCCACCCGATCGCCGGCACGGAGCAGAGCGGTGTCGAGGCCTCGTTCGCCGAATTGTTCGAGGACCACGTCGTCATCATCACGCCGCTTGCCGAGACGGACCGGGACGCCGGGGAAAAGATAGCCATGATGTGGCGCGGCACAGGCGCCAGGGTTGTTGAACTGGACGTCGAGCACCATGATGAAGTGCTGGCGGCAACCAGCCATCTGCCCCATGTGCTGGTATATACCCTGATCGATTGCCTTGCCCGGATGCAGGACAAGCAGGAGATATTCGATTATGCGGCTGGCGGGTTTGCGGATTTCACCCGCGTAGCCTCCAGCAGTCCCGAGATGTGGCGTGATATATGCCTGGCCAACAGCGCATCGCTGCTTGCGGTCCTGGACAGGTTCGAGCAGCACCTCGAGCGCGCCAGGCAGGCGATTGCAGCGGGTGAAGGTGACCGGCTCGCGGAAATATTTTCCCGGGCCAAGCGCGCCAGGGATGAATTTGCCAGAAGCAGGGGACGCTAGACCTGGGTGACCGGGATAGACAAAGAAGTGCAACCAAGGATTGATTATATCGTCGAGCCCGCATCCGGGGCATTACAGGGCAGGATACGTGTTCCCGGAGATAAATCCATCTCGCACAGGGCGGTGATTCTGGCGTCGCTGGCTGGGGGAACCAGTGTTTGCGACGGTTTCCTGGACAGCGCCGATACCCGGGCGACAGTGGCCGCGTTTCAGCAGATGGGAGTGGACATGACCCTGGAAGGTGAGTGCCTGAGCGTGAAGGGAGTTGGGTTGAACGGCCTGGACGCGCCATCCGGTATCCTGGACCTGGGAAATTCGGGCACTTCAGCGCGCCTGCTGCTGGGCGTACTGGCCGGTCAGAAGTTCTCTTCCACCATATCCGGAGATGAATCGCTGGCGCGCAGGCCGATGCGGCGCGTGGCGGACCCGCTGAACGCGATGCACGCAGATGTGCAGACCACCTCTGAAGGGACCCTGCCCGCGCATATAACGGGCAACAGGCGCCTGCGCGGCATAAATTACGAATTACCCGTGGCCAGCGCCCAACTGAAATCCGCGCTGCTGCTGGCGGGCCTGTACGCGCAGGGCAAAACGGTGATTACGGAGCCGGCGCCGACCCGTGACCATACGGAAAGATTGCTGGCCCATTTCGGTTGCCCCGTCACGCGCTCGGGCAGGCGCATAACGCTGGAAAGCAACACCTTGCGCGCCGGCAGGCTGCGCATTCCGGGTGATATCTCCTCCGCCGCGTTCTTCCTGGCCGCCGGCAGTATCGTTCCCGGGTCGGACCTGGTCATCGAAGGCGTCGGGATCAATCCGACGCGCCATGCCGTGATTGAAATTCTCAACCGGATGGGTGCAGACATCAGCGTCTCCAACCTGGATGAAGGCAGCGCTGAGCCAGTGGCGGACCTGCGGGTAAAATACCGGCCGCTGCATGGAATCCCGATTCCCGGGGATTTGGTCCCGGTAGCCATTGACGAATTTCCGGCAATCATGGCCGCGGCATGCCATGCGCGGGGCGAAACTGTACTCGAAGGCGCCGCGGAATTGCGAGTGAAGGAAAGCGACCGCATCCGGGCGCTGGCCGAAGGACTGGAGAACATGGGCGTCACGGTTGATGTCCGTCCTGACGGGATGCGCGTCACCGGCGGCCGGCCCACAAGCGGTGTGGTGCAAAGCCACGGCGACCATCGCATAGCCATGGCGTTTTCCGTGGCCGGCCTGGCCGCGGCGGGACCGGTAACGGTGCGGGACTGCAAAAATGTCGATACTTCCTTCCCCGGGTTTATAGATTATGCCCGGCAACTGGGCTGGGAGATACGTGAAAAATCAGGAATTCCTGATTCATGATGACAAATGCCCCTGTTATAACCGTTGATGGGCCGAGCGGGACCGGCAAAGGCACGCTGTGCAGCCGCATCAGCCGCTGGCTCGGCTGGCGCCTGCTGGACAGCGGCGCGCTGTACCGCATACTGGCCCTGCTGGCGCAACGGGAAAATATTCCCGTTGCCGAGGTTGCGAAGGTGGCGGGACTGGTCGCGGCGCGGCGGCCTGAGGTTCAATTCATCTCCGCTGAGGGGGACGAACCGGTGACGGTTATCCTGGATGGCACAGACGTCGGCGCCCTGATCCGGCGCGAGGATTGCGGCAGCGCAGCTTCGAGTCTGGCTGCGCACGGCACGGTGCGTGAAGCGTTACTCGAATGGCAATGGAGCTTTCAGCGCCCTCCCGGCCTCGTTGCGGACGGGCGCGACATGGGCACCGTGGTTTTCCCGGATGCCGAATTAAAGGTATTTTTGACGGCGAATCCGCGGGTACGCGCGAAAAGACGATATAAACAGTTGAAAGAAAAAGGGATTTATGTTAGTTTTGACGATCTTGTAGAGTCTATCGCTGAACGGGATAGGCGGGATACGCAACGCATTCTCTCTCCTTTGAAGCCTGCGGACGGCGCTGTTGAGATTGATACCTCCGGCAGCGGGAGAGATGACGTGTTCGGGCAGGTTGCGGAGATAATCAGGAAACGTTTCGATTTATCAGCCGTACATACATAATGTAAAACATTAAGAAAAAGAGATAACCTACTATATGACTGAGAGTTTTGCTGAATTATTCGAACAGAGCCAGGTAGAAGCAAAAATGCAGCTTGGCGCTATTCTTAACGGGACCGTCGTTGACGTTTACCAGGACAACGTGATTGTCAGCGCCGGATTGAAATCGGAATCCTGGATACCCATCGACCAGTTTTATGACGACAAAGGCGAGCTCGAAGTCGCTGTCGGCGATCAGGTCCAGGTGGCGCTGGATGCGATAGAAGATGGTTATGGTGAGACCCGGTTATCGAGAGAGAAAGCAAAAAGGCTGCTGGCATGGAACAGCCTGGAGCAGGCTCACGACACCGATGAAACAGTGACCGGTGTGATCACCGAGAGGGTGAAAGGTGGATTTACCGTTGACGTCGAAGGTATCAGGGCATTTCTGCCGGGTTCGCTTGTGGACGTTCGTCCTGTCAAGGATACGGTTTACCTGGAAGGCAAGCCGCTTGATTTCAAGGTCATTAAAATCGATCGGAAACGGAGTAACGTGGTGGTGTCCCGCAGGGCCGTGGTGGAGAGTGAAAATATTGCTGAGCGGCAAAGCCTGATTGACAGGCTGAAGGAGGGAGTCACTGTAAAAGGCGTAGTCAAGAACCTGACGGATTATGGCGCCTTCCTGGATCTCGGCGGTATCGACGGGCTGTTGCATATCACTGACATGGCGTGGAAGCGGGTGAAAGACCCGTCGGATATCGTCAGCATCGGCGATGAAATCGAGGTCAAGGTATTGAAGTTCGACCGCGATCGCAACCGGGTATCCCTAGGCCTGAAGCAGATGGGAGAAGATCCCTGGGGTGACCTGACCAAGCGTTTTCCGGAAGGCTCACGCTTGCAGGGCGCCGTTACCAACCTTGCCGATTACGGGTGTTTCGTTGAGCTTGAAGAAGGCGTTGAGGGACTGGTTCATGTCTCTGAAATGGATTGGACAAACAAGAATATCCATCCCTCAAAGCTTGTGCAGACGGGTGACGTGGTTGACGTTATCGTGCTCGATATAGATCAGGAACGCCGCCGTATTTCATTGGGCATGAAACAATGCCAGCCAAATCCCTGGGAAGAGTTTGCCGCCTTGCATAACAAGGGAGACAGGGTTCACGGCCAGATCAAATCCATTACCGATTTCGGCATTTTTATCGGATTGCCGGGCGGGATCGACGGCCTTGTGCATCTGTCGGACGTTTCCTGGGTGGATGAAGGTGAGCAGGCCCTGCGAAACTATAAAAAGGGCACCCAGATAGAAACGGTCGTACTTGCCGTGGATACCGAGAGAGAGCGCATTTCCCTGGGGATAAAGCAACTGGAGAAG
>VYCZ01000433.1 GCA_009843675.1 Gammaproteobacteria bacterium
CTACGGCTACGGCTACGGCTACGGCTACGGCTACGGCTACGGCTACGGCTACGGCGAGGTGCCATGATGCTCTCCCTGCTCCGCCATCTGTTATACGCCCTGGGCGCGCTGGCCCTGAGCTATTCCGGCTGGGTGCACAGCGTCCATGCGGTCCCGCACCCGGTCTGCGCATCACTTTCACCACCACACGAGGAGGCTGCCATGCCCGATCATTACCACACCGTTTCACTGTTTTTCCTGGGCCACCTGCCGGGCGCCGATGCGCTCATGGTCTCGACCGCGCTGCCGCCGGAGGAGATTCACTGGCTACCCCTGACCCTGTGCGACGGCACCGGCACGACCGACGACCTGGGCAAGCGCATCGACCTCCAGGTCTCATCCTGGTGGCTCAACCGGGAGCAGCTGTCCTGGCTGGTCGATGAGTACCGGAACAGCCAGGCGGAGCAGGCTCAATGAGCGGGGCCTGGGGAATACCCATGCCAGCGCCTGACACGCCAGGTGAAGACACCGCCGGCATCGGTATCGGCGACGCCAACCGCCGCGCGGCGGTGGCGCTCCTCATCGGCCAGTGCTGCGACGACGAGGCCATTGCGCGCTGCCTCAACCTTACCTCGAACGGCACCGCCATCCGCTGTGACGACGGCCGGCCGTGGACACCGGCGCGGGTGCGCTCGTACCGGCGCGGTGCGGGGTTGTGAGCAGCGTCATGCGCGGCCGCGCCAAACAGGTCGACACCGTCCTGAAAATCATCGAGCAGGCCGCCGAGCAGGCCGAGGCCGCCGCCGTGGCCTGGGAGGAAGTGCAGGACCTGGACGATGAACCGGCCATCGACTATGAGGTCGTCATGGAGCGGCTGGAGAGCGCCCTGCAGACGATGGAGGAGTCTGTGGCCACCATGCGGGAGCAACTGGATGACATGGAGGCCGCGGAATGAGCGAGCGCCGCGAGCAATACCTGGTGGCCTCGCAGCAGGCCCTGATTGACGTGGTGGAGACGCTGGCCGAGGGGCCGCTCAGCCACAGTTCCGTGGCGGAGATTATCGAGGCCACCGGCCACCCGCGCGATGCTGTGTTCCGGGCACTGCAGAACCTGGCGTATCGCGGCTGGGCCGAGTCTCCGCCCGGCGGCGGCTGGCGCCTGGCGCCGGGCCTGGTCGCCATCGCCGAGCGCCTGCGCCTGGCGATTGCGGAGCTGCACCGGCGCTATTTTCCCGGAGACTGAATGACCATGCACGCCGCCAACCTCCAGACCTCCGCCCGGCTGCAACGCCTGTGCAGCTACCTGGCGGACGGCGCCTGGCACACCACCCGTGACATCGTGTTCGACGCCCACGTCATGGCCGTCAACGCCGCGGTGTCCGAGCTGCGGGCGAACGGCCTCGACGTGGAGTGCCGCGCACGCAACACCGGCGGGCGGACTGTGTACGAGTACCGGCTGCTCCACGCCGGGCAACGGGAGCTATTCAATGACTGACCTGGTCCCCTGGCAAGCCAACCCCGACGTGCTCGAGCGCGTGGGGCGCTGTAACGAGATCTACCACAACCTGCTCACCGTCAACCGGGCGTTCCTGTGCCGCCTGCTGGACCTCCTGCTGGAAATCCACGACCTCATCGGCGCACCGGACAATTTCCGCGACCTGGTCGACAGTCAGCTGTCCTGGCTGGCCGGGCGCGACGTGGTGGCGATGGTGGCGCTCTGGCGCGAGGCCCGCAAGGAGCGGGCGCTGCGGGAGCTGGCCAGCCTGCAGCCGGATGCGACGATATCGCTGTTCGCCGGCGTGCCGGCGGACACCGACACCGACCGGCTGCTCGCGCTGCTGCAGATGCCGCCGGGCGAGCGCCGCCGGGCGCTGGCCGGGGCGCCGGCGCCGGACGAGACCGCGGGCGGGGAGGTTTCGGTAGGTGCGCACGCCCGCCGCGGGCAGCACATCAGCGCACTTGCCGACCGCCTTACCGTGATAGTCAAGGACGCCGAGGGCCTCCAGGCGAAGCTGCAGGCGGAGCTGGCGGCGCACGCGGGCGACCGCTTCTACCGGCGCCGCTGTGACAACGCGCTGGCGCAACTGGACCGGACCATGGCCGTACTCGATTCCATCTGCGCCATCCTGCTGGAAGGAACCGGCGGTGATGAGACTTGATGTCAATTTACCATCATTCCCCGGCGCCGGGCGCCGGAGGATCGCACTGCAGGCCCGCATATCCGCAATCATTTCTGTCCCACCTGGCAATCCAGGACACACCAAAACGCAATCAACCCGGGGCGGCCATGTTATCCGATAACGCGCGCCAGGCGATACGCACCGAGCTGGCCGGCGCCCGCGATGCCGGCGAGCGCCGGCGCCGCGCCCAGCAGTGCGCCGCGCAGTTCGGGGTGTCACTGGCCACCGTGTACCGCGCCGCGCCCACCGGCCGGACCTCTGCCCGCGCCCACAACCCGGATTATGTGGATTGGGTGCGCACGGCCGTGGCGGTGGCCGAGCGCGCCCCCGACGGGCCGGTGCCCCTGGACCTGGCGCTGGACGCCGCCATCGAGTCCGGCCTGTTGCCGGCGGCGGCCGGGGCCATGCCCATCGGCACCGCCTACCGCATCCGCCGCACGCTGGGTCTGGACGACCGGCAGGGGCGCCTGGCGCGCATCGACGCCGAGTACCCGATGCAGGCCGTCCAGTTCGACGGCAGCTCCAGCAAGTACCTCTCCGTGGTGGACGGCCCGGATGCGGACGGCGACTGGCTGCTGAAGCTGTACCGGCGCCCCATCTCCGCCCGCGGCTACAAGAACAAGCCGCTGGGGCCGGACCGGGAGCGCCTGGTCACCTACGGGGTGACGGACATCTGCACCGGCCTGCGCTGGAGCGAGTACCGCGTGGCCCGGGGCGAGAACGCGCTGGACGCCATCGAGGCGTTCGTGGATATGCTGATCACGCCAGCGCCGGAGTCCCCGCGCCGGCTGCGCGGGGTGCCGGAGGATCTCTGGCTGGACCTGGGGCCGATTACCAAGTCGCCGATAACCCTGGACCTGCTGGAGCGCCTCAACATCAACCTGGTCACGGGCGAGCCGTACCGCAAGACCCGTATGGCCGTGGTGGAGCGCGCCTGGCGCACGCTCTGGGGCCGCTTCGAGCGCAGCCTGTTCCTGTTGCCCTCCCCGGAAATAACGCTCTCCGAGTTGCGCGGCCGGCTGTCGAATTACCTGGCGCAGGAGAACGCCCGGCGCCCGGCGCGGGTGCGCGTGGGCGAGCGGGAGGTGTCCCGGGCGGATGCCTGGGAGATGCTGCTGCGCCGCCGGGCGCAGGACAACCCCTTGCGCGAGATGCCGGCGCACGCGCTGCAGACGCTGGCGCAGGAAGACCGGCGCTGGGTGGACGCCACCGGGCGTATGCGCTACCGGTCGAAGCAGTACGACGTGCCGCAGCTGCACGACACCTATGTCCAGGTCGTCGCCTCACTCGATGGCGAGCAGGTCCTGGCGCGCTGCCTGCGCAGCGGCCTCAAGGTGACCTGCCGGGTCCTGGAGGCGGCGGCCTACGGCCACCCGCCCGGGCGGGCACAGACCCCGCTGGCGCGGGCGCTGGCCGGGGCGCCGGACTTTCCGGGAGCGGACGTGTTCGGCGTCGGCGATGAGGTGCCGGTGGCCGGCGTTGCCCGCCTGCCGGCGCCGGTGGCCGGGGCCGCGCCCCTCGAGGACCCGCTGGACATCACGCGCCGGTACCCGTCCCTGGAGGCGGCGATGCTGGACTTTGCCCGCCTGTGCCCGGTGGCGCTGCTGCCGCGCCAGCGGGAGCAGGTCGCCGGGATGATAACGGCGGCGGATTTCAGTCAGGAGGCGGTCGCGGAGCTGGCCCGCGACATCCTCTCATCGACAGCAGCCAGCGCGGAGAAGACATCATGAACCTGGTTGCACGCAAACAATTTGGCCTCGCGCCCGGCGCCTGGCGCACCTACCACCAGCAGATCGCGGACGGCGCCGGTGTGAGCACGCTGGTGCGCGCCGCCATCGACGCCCGGGCCATCGTAGCGGTAACGGGGGAGCGCGGCTCAGGTAAGTCCGTCGCCGTTGCCCGGTCCCTGGCCGCACTCGACGACGTGAAGGTGATTGCCCCGGTGCGCCTGGCCCGGGACCGGCTGCACGTGGGCGATATCGAGGACGCCATCATCCGGGCGCTCTCCGACGAGCGCCCGCGCCGCTCCGGGGAGGCCCGCTCGCAGCAGGTGCGCCGGCTCCTGGGGCATGCGTCCGGGAAGCATCACGTCGTGCTGCTCATCGACGACGCCCACGCCCTGCACCACTCGACGTTGCGCGCGCTCAAGCGCCTGATGGAGTTGACCTGGATGGGGCGCACGCCGCTGCTCAGCATCGTGCTGGTCTGCCAGCACGATGTCATCAGCGCCATCAGTGAGCTGGCATTGCGATCGGACCAGCGCACCATGCTGGGGCTCTCCGCCGCCGAAGTGCGCGCCGCGCTTGGGGCGGTGCTGGGCGAGCGCATCGAGGCGCCGGCGATTGAGCGCATTGCCCGGCAGCCCGGCGCGCGCGCCTGGCTGGACCTGCAGCGGCTGGTCGATGATCTGATCGTGGCGGCGCTGGCCGTCGGCGAGCGCGTCATCACTGCCGGCACCCTGGACACGTGGGAGTGCCGCGCGCCCCGGCGAGAGCCGGCCGAGCCGTCCGCAACCGCCACCGAAGGCGTTGACGCCGCGCTGGCCCGCCATGCGGCCTGAGCCGGCCGCCATCACCGAGGCGCAGGTGCGCGCCATCCACGCCTGCCTGCATGCCCGCGGGATTGAGGACCCGGAGTACCGGGAGATGCTGGCCGCCCGGTACAACGTCACCACGTGCAAGGACCTGACGCGCCGCCAGGCCGCCATGTTCATCTCGCTCCTGTCCGGCGGGCACCGCGCGCCGGCCCGGCCCAAGACCCGGCGCCCCATCCAGCACCCGCACCAGCCGGCGCCCGAGGACACGCCCGGCGTGGTGTCCCTGCCCAGCCCGGCCCAGCGCAAGCTGATAGCCGAACTGGTGACGGAGGTGGACTGGTACACGCCGGACGGCTACCAGGCCTGGATGGAGAAGGCCCTGGGGATTAAACGGGTGCGCACGAGCCGGGATGCGCACCGTGTCATCCGGGGGCTGAAGGGGCTGAAGGACGGGGGGCACCATGCTGCCTGACGCTCCCGTCAGGATGCCCCAACTGGACGACTTCCTGCCCGAAGCCGTGCAGGCGGCGCGGGAGTGCCTGCGCAACGCGCTGGCGGACCACGACGTGGGCGAGGAGGCACTGCTGGAGCTGGCCATGAACCTGTGCGACGTGCAGTCCTGCCTCGGCTCCACGCCGCCGCCGTACAAGTTATCGCAGGAGCGGATCGCGGCTTACCGCCGCGACACCGCCATCGTCAACGGCTTCCAGGGCAACAACTACACTGCCCTCGCCGAACGTTACGACATCAGCGAACGCACCGTGCGCCGCATCATCAACCATCATTTCTACGAGAGGAAAAACTCATGAGTGAAGACATCCCCGCCGGCTACTGGAAAAACGCCAAGGGCGATTTAATCAAGGCCGAGAACGTCTCGGCCCGCGAGCGCGACATGGACGAGGTCGTTCGTAAAATCCACGGCTTCGGCGCCGATCTGTCCGGCACCATGTGGCGGTTCCGGGAGTACACCATGCGCGACATCGCGCTGTACTGCGACCGGCTCATCAAGTCCTACGGCGCCGCACCGCGGGGCAAGAAGGGCAACGTCACGCTGACCAGCTTCGACGGCTGCATCCGCGTCACGCTCTCGATTGCCGACGTGGTCGAGGCCGGGCCGGAGATACTGGCCGCGCAGACACTCATCGAGGAGTGCATCGACGAGTGGTCGAAGAACGCGCAGATTAACCTGCGCGCTTTGGTCAAGCAGGCGTTCCAGCAGGACGCCTGCGGGCGCCTGTCCGTGGCCCAGTTGCTCAACCTCAAGCGCATCGAGATTGACGATGACAAGTGGCGCCGGGCCCAGGGCGCCATCGGCGATGCGCTGCGTCCGGCCGGCCGGGCCGAGTACGTGCGCATCTACACCCGGCAGGCGGCCACCGACCCCTGGGAGCAGCTGCCGCTGCACCTGGCCCAGGTGCGCGCTCCCGGGGACGCCGGCGAGCACACGCCGGAAGACTCCCTGGCGATGCGCGTGCGCTCTGCGGTGGCCGAGGCACGTTACCGCGGCGTGAAGCAGGGCGATATCCGGCAGATTGTGAACGACGCCTGCGGCCGGCCGAAGAAGGATGACGGGGACCCGGCGTGAAGACCCAGTTCACCCTGCGCCTTGATGAGGCGGACAAGGAGCACATCGAGCAGCTGAAGGGGCGATTCGATGTGGGCACGGGCGCCGCGGCGGTGCTGCAGGCGGTTCGGCTGTTTTTGTCTGTGGAACGGCTCCGGCAGCAGAGAGACCTGGAGAACGCCAAACTGGAGCGGTTGTACATGGACCTGAAACAAGCGGCCCACGCCCTGCTCCAGTCGGAAGAGAATGCGAGCCTGTGCAGGCGCCGCCTGGCCGATCAACTGGAGGAGACATAACATGAAACGAGCATCCCGTCACGCCCGCACCGGCAAGCCGGCGGCAGGCGGCAAAAACAAGTGCTATTTCCCTGACGTGGACAAAGGCGGCCATCGGCATTTTACGCAGATTAAGATGCCTGATGCGCCGGCGTCCGTGAAAGCCATCGAGCGCCGCGGCCCGGACTGTTATATCGCCCACACGCCTAAGGGCAAAACCCAGCACCCCGACTTGCGGGCGGCGCTCAAGGCGGTCTATCCTGCCCTGTGCGGGGTTACTCATTGATCAAGCATGTCAATGTCGAGTGCAGCACAGACCAGGACGACGTGCTCCTGACGCTGACGCTGCGCTGGCCGGCCACGTCGTTCCTGGCGCTGGCCCGGCAGGTCCAGGATGTCCTGCACCCGGTGCGCACTGTCAACCCGTCAAGACCCCCCATCGAGCACCAGGACCAGCCTGATTGATTGCGTTTCCGGGCTGTTCCTGGCACACCAGGTAACCGGAATGATTGCATTTAGCGTCGCCGGCGTGGCCGATCCTCCCCAGCCCCGCCAGGTCCTCACCCCAATTTGATTGCGCACAACTTTTGACACGGGTTCCGTACCCGTGTCACTGCCGGACGGTATAGTGCCCGCCATGGTCATCCAATTCTTCACCCCATGACGCCCGAAGAGATCATCGTCTATATCTGGCGCGGTCTCATCACCTGCGGCATTACCGGCCTGGTGTGGTTGCTGGTCTGGCAGCGGCGCGTGGAGAAGCACATGACACAGACCGATTCCGAGATTGAGAAGATCGAGGAAATCATTGCATCGGCCCACGACAACAAGTCGCGCATCTCCGTGCTGGAAAACCAGGTCAGCAACCTGAACGTCTCGACGGAAATCCGGGAAATGGAGACACAGCTGACCGACATAGCCAAAACCACCCACCAGCAGTCCGGCGAGCTCAAGCAGATGAACATCAATCTGAAAATGGTGCTCGATCACCTGATCGGAAGCAAATGAGCCAGTCATTCCACGCCACCCTCCTGGCCGAGCGCCGGCGTTTTATCCTGGACATTCTCAACCTGTCCAGCCCCCCGAAGCTTAACCACCGCTGCCTGGCCGTGGTGCTGGAGCAATACGGCCTGCGCCCGGCGGACGCCGCCCTGCGCAGCGACCTGCGTTGGCTGTTTGAGCGCGGCCTTATTACTATAGAGTACCTGGACAATATTCTGATTGCGGCCCTGACCCAGCGCGGGCGGGACGCGAGCGCGGACCGGCTGCGGGTGGACGGGGTGTCCCGCGACGGCATACCCGATGCGTAAGACGCCGAGAGCCAAGCGCGGCAAGATGAGCCGCATCCAGCAGCTGCCGCCGAAGATCAAGGACATCCTGGACCGGCTGCTCCGGCGCAACGTGTCCCAGTCCGAGATCCTCCGGCAACTGGAGCCGTTGCTGACAGAGGCCGGGGAGGCGCCCTTATCCAAATCCTCACTCAGCCGCTACGCCATGCGCATGGAGGCGGTGGGGGCGCGCATGCGCGAGGCGCGCGCGGTGGCGGAAGCTTTTACCGCCGGCGCCACGGAATTTGACAGCGAGTCCCGCCTCGGCAAGCACATCATCGAGATGCTGCGCACACTCGCGTTCGACCACGTCATCAACCTGGAGCCGGGCGACAAGGAGAACCCGGTGAGCCTACAGGCGATCAAAGACCTGGCCCTAGCAGTGCAGCGCATGGAGAAGGCGGCGGACATGACAGTGCGCCGCGAGCGCGAGATCCGCCGGGAGGTGGCGGCGCAGGCGGAGACCGAGGCGAAGAAGCGGGGCATTTCCGGGGACACCGCGGCGGCCCTGCGCAAGGCGCTCCAGGAGGCCGCCTGATGTATAGCGACGGCCTGCCCATCCTGCTGTCCTACCAGTCCGCCTGGAACAACGACAGGGCGGACGTGGCTGTGATTGAAAAGTCCCGGCGCATCGGCATCTCCTGGGCGGACGCCAACGAGCGCATTGTATACGTGTCCACCGACGACACCCAGGGCGACGTGTACTACCAGAGCTACAACCACGATATGACCGCCGGCTACATGCGCGACGCGCACGCCTGGGCCAAACGCCTCAATACGGCGGTGAGCGACGTCATCGAGGACGAGGTGATCGTCGATGAGGGTCAGACGGAGAAACGGTTTACGATTGACTGCCCGTCGGGCAACTATGTCCAGGCGCTGGCGTCCGGCCCGCACCTGTTCCGCAGCAAGGGCCGGCCGGGCGATATCGCCCTGATTGACGAGGCGGCCTTTGTGGTGGACCTGGAGGCCAGCCTGACCGCGGCCATGGCGTTCCTGATGTGGGGCGGGCGGGTGCGCGTGATGTCCACCCACGACGGCGAGGACAACGAGTTCTGCGACCTGGTGAACCAGGTCAAATCCGGACGCCGCAACTACTCCCTGCACACGGTCACGCTGGACGACGCGCTGGAGGCCGGGTTCTTCCGGCGCATCTGCAGCGTCAAGGGCCAGGCCTGGACGCAGGACAAGCAGGCGGAGTGGCGCCACAACCTCATCCACTCCTATGACACGGAGGATGACGCCATGCAGGAGTTGTTCTGCGTGCCCCTGTCGGGCAGCTCAGTCTATTTCAGCCGGGCGTTGATTGAGAGCCGCATGAGCAGCCGCTACCCGGTGCTGCGCTTCAACGGCACGGACGAGTTCAACGCATACCCGGAGCCCACCCGGGAGCGCATCATGGATGACTGGCGCCGTGAGCACCTGCTGCCGCTCCTGGACAACCTGGTACCGGAGCAACGCCACGTGTTCGGTATGGACTTCGGGCGCAGCGTGGACCTCAGCATCCTGGCGCCGATGGCCATTGCGCCGGCGCTCCGGCGCGTGTGCCCGTTCCTGGTGGAGTTGTCGAACGTGCCGCACCGCCAGCAGTCCAGCACCGTGCGCTTTATCTGCGACCGGCTGCCGCGCTTCTCCGGGGCGGCCATCGATGCGCGCGGCAACGGCTCGTTTGTCGCCGAGGATACGGCGGACGCCTACGGCTCCATCGTGGAGCAGGTGATGATCAGCGAGGAGTGGTGGCGCACCGTCATGCCGAAATACAAGGCGCTGTACGAGGACGACAAGATTGTGGTGCCGGCCTCGGACGCGGTGGTGCAGGACCACCGGGCGGTGCGCAAGGTGCGCGGCGTGCCCAAGATCGTCGAGCGCCACGCCAACAGCCAGGGCGCCGGCAAGCGGCACGGCGATTCGGTCGTGGGCCTGGCCATGGCGTCCATGGCCGCGGACGCGGATACGGGGCCGTTCGAGGTGCACGGCGACGGCGACCCGACTATGATGGAGACGCTGGACGACATGTTTGTCGGACAACCGGGAGGACGGTATGGCCGCGCCGCGTGACCTGGTGCGGGCCATCATCGCCGATATCGGCGGCGGCCGGGACATCACCCGCGGCTACGTGGACATGCTCAACTACATCCAGCCGGAGGACCGCATCCTGCGCACCGTTGCCGGCGGAAACTACCAGGTCTATGAGGAGATCCTGACCGACGACCAGGTCAAGTCCACGTTCGCCCAGCGCCGCAACGCCATCCTGACGCGGGATTACCAGGTGCTGCCCGGTGGCGACATGCGCCGGGACAAGGCCGCGGCGGAGCACCTGGCGGAAATGCTCGATCACGTGCAGTGGGATGACGTGACCGAGAAGATGCTGTATTCCCGGTTCTACGGCTTCGGGGTGGCCGAGGCCGTGTGGGTCATGGACGGCCGACACGTGACCCTGGACCACCTGTACGTGCGCAACCGCCGGCGCTTCGTGTTTGATTCGGAGTTCCGCCTGCGCCTGCTGACCTTCCAGGACATGAACGGCGAGATCATGCCGGACAAGAAGTTCTGGAAGATAGCCGCCGGCGCCGACAACGATGACGAGCCTTACGGCCTGGGCCTGGCGCATCACCTGTACTGGCCGGTCTGGTTCAAGCGCAACCTGATTAAATTCTGGCTGGTGGCCGCCGACCGGTTCGGCGTGCCGTCCACCTACGGCAAGTACCACCCCAATGCCGGCGACGATGAGATACGAAAGCTGCTCGATGCGCTGGGCAAAATCCGCAGCGAGGCGCGGGTGGCCATCCCGGAGAGCACGGAAATCGGTACGCTGGATGCAACCCGTGGCACCTTCTCGTTCGACTCGCTCTATGACCGGCTCAATGCCGCCATCTCAAAAATCAATGTGGGTCAGACAATGACCACGGATGACGGATCGTTCCGCAGCCAGGCTGACGTGCACATGAGGGTGCAAAAGGAACTCATCATCGCCGACGACAAACTGATCAATGTATCGTTCAACCGCGGCATCGGTCGGTGGCTGACCGACTGGAATTACCCGGGCGCGGCTTATCCCATCGTGCGCCGGATCACTGACGAGCAGCCTGACCTCGAGGCACAGGCCAAGCGCGACAAGATCATTGTCGATATGACCGGCCGCCGTCTGGATGAGCAGTATGTCGAGGACACCTATGACGTCACACTGACCGATGAGCGGGTGGGCGCCGCGCCGGCCGTGCCGGAACCAGAGCCCGGCGCAGAGCCGGGGGAGGACCCGACGGTTGATATGGGCGAGGGCACTGACGACGATATCGACCGGGCGCTGGGTGAGATCACCCCGGCGGATTACCAGGAGATGATGGACCCGATCATCCAGCCGCTGCTGCAGTATGCGCGCTCGGACCCGGAGAATTTCCTGAGCGGCCTGGCGGAGCTGTACCCGCAACTGGACGCTGACGAGCTGGAGCAGAAAATGGCCCGGGTCATCTTTGCCGCGGACGCGTACGGCCGCCTGGTCGAACCGGATGGCTGATGATTTCGACCTGGCCCATGCCACCCGGCTCCCCAACCGGCAGGCCATAGAGTACTTCCGGGCCAGAACGCCCAGCGCCACGCAGTGGAACTGGTTCGACCTGCTGGGGGACGCCCACGCCAAATCCTTCGTCGTCGCCAAGGCCGTGCGCACCGACGTACTGAGCAGCATCCACCGGCAGATGACCAGGGCGATTGAGAAAGGCATCAGCGAGGCGGAGTTCGTCCGCAACCTGGAGATTAACCTCAAGAAGCTGGGCTGGTGGGGCAAGCAGGTCATCGTCAGCCCGGACGGGGGCGCCGAGCTGGTGCAGCTGGGGTCGCCGCACCGGCTGCGCACGATTTTCCGTACCAATATGAAGGTCGGGCGCGCGCACGGCGCCTACCGCCGCCAGGTCAGCAACGCGGCCAACCAGCCGTATTTAATGTACGTGGCCATCCTGGACAGGGTCACGCGCCCGGCGCACGCAGCCATGCACGGCAAGGTGTTCCGGGCGGACGACCCCATCTGGAAGACCCACTACCCGCCGAACGGGTTCAACTGCCGCTGCTCCGTCATGGCCTTGAGCGAGCGGGACATGGAACGGCAGGGACTGACCGTCTCCGACAGCGAGGGGCATCTTCAACAGATAAAGCAGGAGGCCGGCGTCAACAAGCGTACCGGTGAGGTGATCACCGTGCGCGGCACGCAATACCGGTTCACCGGCAAGGACGGCAAATCGCGGGTGATGACCCCGGACCCGGGCTGGAGCTACAACCCCGGCCGTGCCGGCGGCGGTTCCGCCGGGACCGCGCCGCCGGGCGCCTCAGCCTCCCGCGTGGTCGGCGCCGAATCACGCCTCCTGGTCAAGTCGGCAAACCAGGCCCCGCCGCAGGTGGCCAGGGATATGGTGCGCGAGACGGTGACGAGCGACCGGTTTGCCGAGGCGTTCGAGGGTGACGCGCTCCGGGGCTGGCCGCTGGCGGTCGTGCCTGACACGGTGCTGCGGTCACTGCGCGAGGGCGGCGTGAAAACCGATGCACAGGTGGTCACTTGGCAAGTGGAGAGAGGCAAGCTGCCGCGCCAGCACCCCGCGGTGGAACTTGATCAGGTGCGCCTGCTGCAAGCCACTCTGGACCGTGGCGAGGTAATTTGGGAAAGGCCGCGGCGACACTTGACAGGGCCGGGACGTCCACGACAGGGTAATCGCCACAGTATCCTGGCGCACTACCGGGATGATGGCGGCACCTGGTGGCGTTACGCCATCACTGTCCGGCCCGGCAGCCTGCCGATGATTACAGTGTTTGACTACCCTACTGGACAGGGCCGGGATGCCGTATTCAATGAAGGACGCAATATCGTGGTGCTGCAGGACTGGGATGCGGCCAGGTGGCGGGATGGACAATAATGTCGATCAGCAAAACCTGGAGGGCGGAACTCCCCACGTCATCCGGCCTATTCGGGCCGCCCCTTCGAAAAGGGGCCTCTACGGTCATCCTGTACTCGATTTTGCCGACCGACACGCAGAGTATAGCACATGATACCCCTTGAAGAAATGGGAAAATACAACGTGGTCGTCGTTGATCCGCCCTGGAAGACCGGCGGTTAGTTGATCCGCCCTGGAAGACCGGCGGTTATATGTGTGACCCGCGGTTTTCGAGGCCAGGCACGATGCACAAAGATCACGACTATGCTTGTATGACATTGTCTGATATCTATGCGTTACCTATAAAAAATATTCTGAATAAAAAAGCTGCGGTTTTCCTTTGAGTTACAAACAGGTTTCTTCCTATTGCGCCCGA
>VYCZ01000384.1:0-3600 GCA_009843675.1 Gammaproteobacteria bacterium
TGATCTGTCCATCTGACAGCTTCAGCGAACCATTCGACAAAAAACTCCGTGACCATGGCAAAGGGCGCCCCGCCATGTTGAACGATCTCGTCATCAAAATACTGGAATATCAAAGGCTGCAATACTCCGTCCAGCAGGAAATTCTGCAGCAGGTGCAGTTCAAACCAGTCCTTGAGCACAAAACTGTCTTCGACCAGTTTCCGCAGTGGTTGCCACATGGGGTCATCCAGCCATTCCGATTTGGCCCGGTCCAGTATCTCCGGGTCGTTGTTTGACAGTATCAAGCCGATGCGCGTGATGTACTGGGCATTTCCAAGCCGATCCATGCCCTGGAAATCCGCTGCGATGGGCATGGGAGTGCCGAAACCGTAAGCTGCAATAAACAGGTTGTTGTTGTTCGCTCCCCATTCCGCATGGCGGAACGGTATGACCACTTTTCTGATCTTTTCTGTCAGGTCCCCATCCAGGGCTTGTAATAATCCTCTTTTTTCAACGACCGAAAAGTTTTTTTCCATGGCCTCCTGCTGCTTTGACCGCTGGATAACATAAGTGCCGTAGTAATACTGGCGCGGGTCCGTCAGGTCATCGAAATCCTGCATTTTGATGGCCGTGCGGTCTGCATCGAAGACTTCATGTTCCGGGTCCCAGGTGGGACGGTAATGAAACACTTCCTCCTGCTGCACGCCATACATCACTTCCTGGTAGCGACTGGGAACCTTACCTTCTCCCAGCTTCTCCGCAACGTTGTCGAACGTGATCCTTCTCTGCTCTATTTTCGTCGTTTTAATATCGATTGACATCTGACTGCTCTCAACGGGCTTCCGGTTCGCCCATCACGTTTTCGTTACCGGTTTCACCGAATCGCCATTTTGCCTGTTGTTTCGCTACCGTTTCCGCCTCTTCATCGCTCAGGAACGTCACGTGGTTGGACCGGCAAAATTCTGTGAACGCCTCAGTGGGTAAAATCATTTCCAGGTAGAGGGTCGGGTCGTCGAGGGAAAAGTGAAACTCGACGAATCCGGGCCTGTCCCTGCTGGTGATGCGCACATAACGTTTCTGTGCCATCATCATACCCGTTTTTTTCTGTTTGTCATGCTTGGCATCGAATAATATCGATTTTTTTGCAAAATATCGATAAATTTTACAATCAGATATCCAGCCCCAGCAATTTCGCATAGACCCGGTGCGGTTCAGGCTCCGTTTCACCCTCCAGGTTGATGCTGATATTGACTGAATCGAAGTAATCATACCAGAGGGACTGCTGAATATTCCGGTCCAGTTCATGGATGGCCTGCGCCGATTCCATGGCGAACACGCCTACATAGCCCTCGGCCGGCGCCTTGTTCAGCGTACGGTCCACCCGGCTCCATCCCAGCGTCATGACGCCGTGACTGCGCGCCTCGTTGATGGCGCCGTCCAGCGAGCGCAGGTAATCCGCCTGTTCCCGGTGTGACAGGGCATGCCATTTATCATTGGGTTCCCAGAGTATCAATAAAATCTGCATCGGCCTGACCTCCTATAACCTGACCAGACAGTCAACCAGGTCTTCAGGACAGGAATAAAACGGCGAATGGTCCGTTTCCAGGGTGAGCAAGGCATCGAGCCGGGCATTGTGCAGCATCTTCTTCTGCATGGGCCAGGTCAACGCCTGGTCTTTGGTACACTCGATATAACAGCGGCGTACCTGCCCGTAGTTCTGTTCGGAGATACTGACCGGTTGCACCAGGGGAGCCAGCGGTTGCGGGCGCAGCCGGGCGATGGCATTACGGGTGTCCTCCTCACTGCACAGGCCGTAAAAACATGCCGGGAGCCTGTCCTCGGGCACGGTAAAATACCCCTCTTCCTCGTTCACCTCGTGATACAGCGTGACGTGGGACTCGGTGTCGGCCATGGCGTAATCAAACAGCGATTCCCCGTTCCTGGGCGAAAACGCCGCCAGGTAACCCAGCGCCTGTACCCGGTCGGGCACCCGTTCCGCGGTCTGGGTGATGACCAGACCCCCCATGCTGTGGCCGACCAGCACGACAGGTTCGTTTACCGACACGATCACGTCCTTGACGGCATTCACGTAGGAATCCAGGGTAATTTCGGCAATCGGCGCCGGGTCATTGCCCAGGCCAGGCAAGTCAAGGGTATGCACCTCATGACCCATACCGGCGAGCAATGGCGTGACTTTCTCCCAGCACCAGGCGCCGTGCCAGGCGCCGTGTACCAGGACGAAGTGTTTTTTACTGGTGTCGTTCATTTCTGTCGTCTCACTATTGTAACGTCGGCTGGGGACAGACTTAAAGTCTGTCCCCGGAATTCACAGCAAATTAATACTGAAAGAATATCGATTCTTTGTAAAATAATCGATTAAAAAAAACCGAGCCATGAAACCATACACATTCGCCGCATTACTGACCTGCATTCCCCGGCAGGTGACGGGAAAAGGAATCGATGAACAGATAAACACCATCGTTTCTCCCGTTGCTGAAATCATAACATCGATTGTTTTCTACCCTGTCCCCCTGTTCGAAACGGAAGCATCCGTCATAGTCCTGTGGTTGATCGCAAGCACTGTTTTTTTCACATGCTATTTCAGATTTATAAATATCACGGGCATCCCGCACGCAATAAAACTGGTCAGCGGCGCGTACTCAAAAAGCTCTGATCGTGGCGAAGTATCACATTTTCAGGCACTGACGGCAGCCGTATCAGGCACTGTCGGCATCGGGAATATAGCGGGCGTGGCCATATCGGTAACACTCGGCGGGCCGGGTGTCATATTCTGGATCGTCCTCGCCGGTCTGCTCGGTATGACCACAAAATTTGTTGAGTGCAGCCTCGGTGTCATGTACCGGGTCCATCACGATGACGGTTCAGTGTCGGGAGGACCAATGCACTACCTGGAACGGGGATTGGCAGACCTGCGCTATCCCGGACTGGGCAAAGCGCTTGGGGTCTTCTACGCCGGCAGTATTGTCATCGGCTGCATTGGAATCGGCAACATGTTCCAGTCCAACCAGGCCTTATCGCAGTTTATCGAAGTAACCGGCGCAACGAACAGTTTTTTCCACGGAAAAGGCTGGTTATTTGGCGCCTGCCTTGCCGTGATTGTAGGCCTGGTTATTGTCGGCGGTATTAAAAGCATTGCAAAAACAACAGAGAAACTTGTCCCGTTCATGACGATCTTGTACGTGGGGGCGGCGGTAACTGTACTCTGGATAAATTACCAGGCGCTACCGGCAACATGCGCTCTTATACTGCAGGAAGCGTTCAGTCCGGAAGGGGTCGCCGGCGGATTTATCGGAATAATGATCCTGGGATTCCGCCGGGCAGTTTTCTCCAATGAAGCAGGTTTAGGTTCTGCATCCATTGCCCACGCAGCAGTACGGACGGAAAAACCAATGACGGAAGGCTATGTAGCCCTGCTGGAACCTTTTATCGACACCGTTATCATCTGCACACTGACCGGCCTGGTCATTGTCACGACAGTTTATGATCCCGGTATGCTGGAGAAAGGCGTGGCAGGCATTGAAATAACCTCTGCCGCTTTTGCAAGCGTCCTGCCCGGCTCACCGGTTTTAATCTCGGTCGCGGCGATATTATTCGCCATAT
>VYCZ01000384.1:3610-13043 GCA_009843675.1 Gammaproteobacteria bacterium
TTTTTAAAATTGGTTACTGTGGTTTTATCATTGTAGGCTGTAGCGTACAACTGGATGCTATTATCAATTTATCCGAAGCATTAATCTTCATTATCGCTTTTCCCAATATTGTTGGTCTTTATCTCCTTGCGCCAAGAGTGAAAAAAGAACTTGCTCATTACAAGAAAACACTATAGAAGGATTTATCAATGAACACCTCTCCTGAAATCGGCTTATCAATCAATACTGGCGGGTTCACCACAAATTACCATGACCGGGGAGAAGGCGCCCCGGTGCTTCTCCTGCACGGTTCGGGTCCCGGCGTCAGCGCCTGGGCAAACTGGCGCCTGGTGATCCCGCACCTGGCGGAGAACTTCCGTGTTATCGCGCCGGACATCGTGGGTTTCGGGTTTACCGAACGTCCCGACAACATCAGCTATGACATGGACACCTGGCTCAAGCACGCGCTGGACTTTCTCGACGCCATGGAGATTGAACAGGCCCATGTAATCGGCAATTCCTTTGGTGGGTCACTGGCCGTTGCGCTGGCGATCCGGGCGCCTCAACGGGTCTCCCGCCTGGCGCTCATGGGCAGCGTCGGCCTGGAGTTCGAATTGACGGAAGGCCTGGACCTGACCTGGGGTTATACACCCTCGATTGAGAATATGCGCCGGTTGCTGGACCTGTTTGCCTATGATCGTTCACTGGTAAGCGATGAACTGGCGCAACTCAGGTATGAGGCCAGCATCCGGCCCGGAGTGCAGGAGTCCTACGCGGCGATGTTTCCCGCGCCCCGGCAGGACGGCATCAGGAAGATATGCAGCGCCGAGGCGGACGTTAAGAACATTGAGCATGAAACTCTCATCATTCACGGCCGGGACGACCGGGTCATCCCGGTATCAGTGTCGGAACACCTGTTCAGGTGCATCAAAAACTCGCAGTTGCATATTTTCGGCAACTGCGGCCACTGGACCCAGATAGAACACAACCGGCGTTTCAACCAACTGGTTAACGACTTTTTACTCGAAGCGGGCTGACCTGAAACACCCGCGACGCGAACAACCATGGATAAATCCCTGACGGCCAGATTGCCGGGCGTGCTGCTGTTTGTCATGGCGCTGTCGGCCGTCCTGGCAGCGACCTCGTCCCAGGTATCCCCTCTGTGGTCCGGCCTGGCCGGTTGGGCGGCAGCCATACTGTTATTTCGCCGCCTGCCCCGGGCCATGGTTTTCCAGGTCTCCGGGTTGCTGCTGGCCGGCGCCGGTTGCCTGGCCTGGGTCACACTCAACGGCCATCCCGTGGACTTCGTCAGGGTAACCTCGGCCAATATCCATATCATTGCCTTGATCGCTTCAGTCACCTTCCTGCGCCTGATCAGCCTGCCGGGCGACGAAGCCGGGACCTCGCTACCCAGGGGCAACAGGGCGCTGGTGAAGACCGCCTGGGGGCTGCACGTGTTCGCTACCGTGATCAACCTGTCCGCGGTCATGCTGTTCGGCAACCGTATGGAACAGGGGGGGAAGATCAACCGCCTGCAGGCCGTCATGTTCTCCCGGGCATTCGCCAGCGGGGCTTACTGGTCGCCGTTCTACGTCTCCATCGCCACCGCCCTGGTGTACGCCCCCGGTTCGGATTTCCCCACCCTGATGCTGGCGGGGCTGCCCGTCGCCCTGGCCGGGCTGCTCATCACCACCTGGCAACTGGCGCGGGATGGGGAAGGCCGGGATACCTGCGGCTACCCGCTACGCTTCGAAGCCCTGTTCGTCCCTGTCCTGCTGTGCACGGCGGTAATCCTGTTGCACAATGTATTCCCGGACTTCCCGATACTCACCCTGATAACCGTGTTGTCGTTCCTGCTGGCGCTGCTGATGCTGGCTGTGCGCGGCCCGTTTACGGCATTCCACCGTATCGGCGCCCATATTATCGGCGAATTGCCCGGCATCTACAGGGAACTGCTGCTGTTCCTTGGCGCCGGGGTGATGTCGGTCGGGATATCCTCCGTGCTGTTCAACAGCGGCTTCTCCCTGGGCTTGACGACCGTATCGCCCCTCGCCGGCGGCGCATTCATCCTGGCGGCTGTCCTGCTGTCGCTCATCGGCGTCCATCCCATCATCACCATCTCCATCCTGGGCAGCCTGGTCGGCAATACTGCCTACAATGCGAACCTGCTCGGTGTATGCATGATGATGATGTGGGGCACAAGTATTGTCGGCTCGCCCCTCTCCGGCATCAATCTAGCCATCCAGGGCAGGTTCGGGATTTCCTCTTTTGCAATCATGCGTTGGAACGCGGGTTATGTCCTTGCCATGGTGCTCGTCTGCACCATGGCGCTGTATGTTTACAATTACCTGGTCAGGATTTAAGGAACCTCTGAGATTAAGTCAGAGCTTCCTTAATTACGCGAACGCGCTGTCGGGCAGTCCCAGGATGGCTTTCCAGACGTCGTGCATGGATTTTCTGGCGTGGCGCACCGCGTGACCGGTATTGTCGTCCAGCAGGGCGCCGATGATCTCCTCGTGCCGGGCGATCCATTGGTCATGGCTGCCGCTCACGGTCAGGCCCTCCATTGCCAACCTGAATAACGGCGCCTGCAGGCGCAACCTGATCTCGGACAGTACCGGGTTCCCCGCCAGGTCAGCCAGGTCGCCCCAGAAACGGGCGTTCTCATCCATGTATTCCAGCACAGTGATGATATTCACTGACCGGTCATGGAATTTCCGGGCTGCGTTGAGGGACGCACGCAAGCGCTTCTGCATCTCCGGCTCTTCAGTCTGGCTACCGATTTTCCGGATAATCAGCAGCGATATCTCTTCCAGCACCTCGAAAATATCGAACACCTCCCCTCGGGACACCTTACGGACTGATGCGCCGCGGTTCCTGTCGATCTTCACGATTCCTTCCGAGTGCAGGCGTTTGAAAACGTCACGCACCCTGCCCCGGGTAATATCCAGGTGCGACATGATGTCCACCTCGACCAGGCGCTGCCCGGGCACGAAACGCCCCTGGAGGATGTCTCGTTTGAGTTGTTCTACTGCGTTGTCAATATCCTGCATTAACTTGTCTCTTTTCCGTCGTGCCTGCTTGTGGGGACGGATTTAAAATCCGTCCCCGGTGACACTGTTGAATCATGATTTCGATTTCAAGGCTTGCAGTATCTTATCCGGCGTAATGGGCGGATCAATCCGCACCCCGATAGCATTGTACACGGCGTTGGATATGGCGATGGGCACCGCGCAGGTGACGCCTTCGCCTATCCCTTTCGCCCCGAACGGGCCGTCTTCATCATACACCTCCTCAAACATGATCTCCGGGTCGGGCATATCCAGGGGACCCATCAGTTTATAGTCCATAAAATTCGGGTTAAGGATGGCGCCGGTTTCATCATCGAATACCAGGTGCTCGGTGGTGGACAACCCCATTGACTGGTAGTAACCGCCGGCGACCTGGTTTTCGCATACCGCCGGGTTGACGATGGTGCCGCTGTCATGCACCGCGACAAACTTGATCAGTTTCATCTGCGCGGTGCGGGTATCGATCTCCACCTCGGCAAAGTCCGCCATCATCATCTTGCCGGCCTTGTCGAACTCCACTCCTTTCGAGGCGCTGCCTATCACTTCCGGAGCAGCCAGGTACTCAAAAATCGGCGTACTCATCAATTCCTTGAGGGTAACGCCGCGATCTTCGCTGCCCTTAACGAAAATTCGACGATTCTTGATGTCGAGATCCGCGGGATTGGCTTCCAGGTGTTTCGCTGCGTATTCCAGTATCTGCTCCTTCGCATGTTCGGCAGCGGCCTTGGTGGCGCGCGCCCCCATGTGCATACCGTTGCTGCCGAAGGTAACCATGGTGTGACCGCAGACTTCAGTGTCGCCATCGATCACGTTGATATCTTCCAGTTCCACACCCAGCACCTCGGCGCACACCATCGCCTGGGTGGTATCACCGGCCTGCCCCATGCGCCCGATACCCGTGGTCAACGCCATGGTGCCGTCGGGGTTGACCTTGACGGTAATACCGTTGAAACCAAAAAATGCCAGGCCGCTGATATGGGTCGAGATCCCCATGCCGACGCCGCGCACCTTGTGACCGTCCACTGAGGACGGGGTGCCCCATCCTTTCCACTTGTTCTTCCAGTCCATGGCTTCGGCGCCCCGGGTGATGCACTCCGCAAGCCCGGAACTGGTCAGTTCCACCGTTGGATTTTTATTGAACAGCAGCTTGGCGAATACGACCTCCTGGGAGGTATGGCAGATGTCGCCGGTCTTCCAATGGTTCTTCAGGTGGAACTCGACCGGGTCCATGCCGACCCTTTCCGCCGCCATATCCACCGTCTGCTCGATCGCGTAGGCTAGTGTCAGGTCTCCCACCCCGCGCATGCACCCGGCAGGCAGCAGGTTGGTCGCCACGCCAATGAACTCCACCCTGGCATGCTCGGTGGTATAGATATCGGCAACGGATTGGTACGGATCGAATTTATTGCCGTAAGCGCCGTTATCCATCAGGTGGCGGTATGACTGTGAAACCATTTTTCCGTCCTTTGTTATCCCGATCTTCGCATCGATCAACGGGCGCTCGCGCCGCTTCACAGTGGTCTGGACCTCATCCCGCGTCAGCACCAGCCGTATCGGACGACGCGCTTTCCTGGCAATGGCAATCGCCAGCAACATAAAATTATTACCCCACCATAGGCCGAATGACCCGCCAGTGGGTGTACTGTAGACCCTGACCTTGCTGGGCGAGAGTTCAAAAAAATCGGTGACTGCGTCCCTGATCCAGAACAGGGCCTGGGTGGATGTCCACAGGGAAACACTGTCTCCTTCCCAGTGGGCAATACAGGCATTCCTGTCCAGTGGGGCATGTTGCTGGTTGCCCAGGGTGATGCGGTTTTCAATGATGTAATCCGCCTGCTCGAAACCCTCCTCGATGTTACCCCATTCAAACAGGGAAGGCGGAAGGCTGTTCGGCCCCCACGGCCGCACCTGTGGCGCACCCTCTTTCATTGCCTCTTCCATATCAAATATGGCAGGCAATTCCTCGTATTCCACCTCTATGAGTTTGAGGGCTTCTTTTGCGGTTTCCTCGTCCACCGCAGACACGACTGCGACCTCGTCACCCACGTAACAGACTTCCGGTGAGATCATGGGCCCCATGAAATTGAAGCTGAAATCATGCCACGGCGAACCACAGGTCTTCTTCTTCCCGGTTATATCATCCTTGTGGGTAATGACCGCGCTGACCCCCGGCAAGGCCTCGGCGGCAGAGGTATCGATATGCACCACTTTCGCATGGGCATAGGGACTGCGCAGCACTTTGGCATGGTGCATGCGGTGCATTGCTGGTAAATCACCGGCATACTTGAGCTTGCCGGTGACTTTTTCATAGGCATCCAGCAAGGGTAAGCTTTTTCCGACGACAGATGTTTCAGATGTCATTTCTCTTTACCTCTTGTTTCATTGTCCCGCTTGCGCATTGCGCATGGTCTCAGCCGCGTTCAGTATGGATCGGACAATCCTGATATATGTCCCGCAACGGCATAAATGGCCGCCTATTGCTTCACGCACCTCCCGCTCGGTCGGGTCAGGATTGTGTTCCAGCAGGTGCTTGGCGGCGATGATCATCCCTGGGGTGCAAAACCCGCATTGCATACCGTGGTCCTGGATAAAGGCTTCCTGCAGGGGGTGCAGCTCGCCGTTGTTGTCCTCTTCCACCCCTTCTATGGTGCGTATGTCGCAACCCTGGGCGTCGATGGCCATTCTCAGGCAGGAAAATACCGGTTTGCCGTCCAGCAGCAAGGTGCAGGAACCGCAGGTGCCCATCTCACAGCCGGTTTTTGTCCCGGTCAACCCCACTTTTTCCCTGATAACGTAGGCCAGGGACCAATGCGGTTTTACCGATACGTCATAGTGTTCGTTATTTATCTTTAAATTAATGGCGTTCACACCTGTTCTCCTTATTGCACTGCTGCAACGGCCCGTTGTAATGCGTCTTCAATGCCGCACTTCACCCAGAGGCTGCGAATTTCCGCAGACATGCGGAAGTCATGGATACACTCTATATCACCGGATGCGACGGCGGCCGTCTCGATCAGCGTATCGTCAATCACTTTATTGAGCAGCGCAGCTTCTGCCGCGGCGGAGCGTTCCGGCACGCCGGACAGGGTGGCTGCGCCGGCCACCACTCTTGCTTCTGCACACGCCCCGGCGTTATCCAATGATATCCGGGTCGCCACGTTGACGATGGGCAGGTCTGCCGCGGTCCTCTCGAATTTGGCAAACCCGGCGCCCGTATTGGCCGGCGGTTGGGGGATGTGAACTTCAAGCACCATCTCGCCCGGTTCCAGGGCATTGTTGAGATAACCGATATGAAAATCCGCCATGCTCATTTCACGCACCCCCTTGCTGCCGCCGATGACAATGTTGGCGTCATAGGCCAGCAGGGTCGTCGGCATGTCCACTTCGCCGGCGATGCACACTTCTCCACCGATGGTGGCCATGTTCCTGACTTCATTGATATTCAGTTCTTTCACCGTCTCAGCCAGGATGCCAAACGTGCCCTTGCTGGTCAGTTCATGGGCAAAAATCTCATTCAGGGTGGTGGTGGCGCCGATACGCAGGCCATGGTCGTCCTGCCTGATATAGCTCAAGCCGAGTTGTTTGATATTGATCACCGCCTCCACTTCATCAAACAACTCTTCCCTGTGCCCCATGTAGAATGTGCTGCCGGCGATGGGTATGGCGTCCTCGCCGTATTTATCCAGCAAGGAGTAAGCCTCGTTAAGGTCTGTCGGGCTGTAATATTCCATCAGGTGTGTCCTCTGTGGTTCGATTGTATTATTCCAACGCCTGCTTGATATTGTTCTCAAACTCACTGAACAGGCTGTCCATCTGCCCCGCGGCAACCTTTTCGATGATGGCGCCGCCAAGTCCGCTGGCCTTGACGTCACCTGAGAATATCACCCGGGTCTTATCGTCTTCCACTGTTTCAAGATCGGTCGTGCCCGTTATCGTCAGCTTGTAGTGGTTCGAGCGTTCAAACAACCTGCCCTCGCCGACAAATTCCGCGTGGGTCGGCGGTTCCATCTTCATCGTCCTGGTCCTTGCGGTAGCCTTGCGCGTGGTGCGCAGGACTTTGGTCTCCAGTTTCCAGTCAAACTCCGTTTCGCTGATTACCTTTACCTCCTTGCAGCCGGGGATACACAGGCTGAACCGTTCCATGTCGCTGACCAGGTCCCAGGTCGTTTGCAGCGGCGCATTGACAATAATTTCCCTGCTGATCTCCGGCATCTGGTCTTCCCCCTAATTTCTGCTCGCATCCAGGTGGTTAAATTCTTTCAGTATGACGTCGGACCGCCTGAGCTTGTCCAGCGATACTGCCTCCCGAAAGCGGTGCAACCTGGCAAAACTCAATGTGGCGCTGATGATTTCTTCCTTGTCTTCCGCCTGCGCGTAAATACTGGAAAAGCGGGGAAACGCCGGTCCGGCGATGGTGCTGTAGCCGTAATAGGACAAGGTGTTCTCTTTCCCCACCAGGTTGGCGCTGGCTGCATAAACCAGGTTCTCGGTCGCCCGCGCCGCGGTCATGGACGTGATATAAAACGGCCTGCCGGGCATATTCATGCTTGCGGTGCTGTTGATGATGATGCGCGCGCCCTTCAGCATCAGGATCCGGGAGAGTTCCGGATAAACCCAGAAATCGGCGCATATCTGTATTCCCACCGGGCCATAACGGGTTGGAAATACCGGCACGCTGTCACCGCCGGTGAAGCACAAACTCTCCCTGAACAACGGCGGCGTCCCGAGATGCAGCTTTCGATAATTGCCGACAAGCCCCTCCGGCCCGAGCAGCGGGCAGGAAATGTAACAGGTATCAGCGTCATCAGGGTCACGTTCCGGCATCCCCAGGATCACGTAGATATCCAGCTTTCTTGTCAACTGGGCGATTTCTTCCGTGACGGGACCCGGTATGGTCTCGGCAAACTCCCGGTGCATGGTGTTGTCTTCATTCGACTCATAACCACTGAGCGATAATTCCGGAAACACCAGGATGTTAATTCCCTGCTCCGCCGCTTCGCCGATCAGTTTCTTGACCTTTCCGATACTGGCCGCCTTGTCATTCCAGATGCTCTTGTAGTTCACGCAGCCCAAAGTGACCGTGCTTTCGTATTGCTGGTAGTGTTCCGGAATCATTGCGGCTTATTTCAGGCCTCAATTCACGTCGTTGCGGGAAATGTACCTGCCCTGGCCGGGTTGATACAGGTTCGGTTCACCTTCTTCAACGATGACCTCGCCGCGCAATATGGTGTGGGTCGGCCAGCCCTTCAGGGTCCAGCCGTCGTAGATGTTCCAGTCGCACATACTCCGAAGGTTTTCCGTTTTCACCGTGACTTCCTTGTCCAGGTCGACGATGACGATGTCAGCGTCGGCCCCAGCCGTGAGTTGTCCTTTCCTTGGCAAAATACCGAATACCCGGGCCGGATTCAGGGCGCATACTTCAGCGACTTTTTCCAGGCTGATGCGGCCTTTATTGACGCCTTCGCTCAACAGGACCGGCAATAACAACTCCGAGGTATTACCCAGCCCCATGGGGGCGTTCCAGATATCGTTCCCCTTCATCTCCAGGGTGGTGGGCGCCAGGTCGGAACCCACGCATTGAATAGTCCCGTCGGCTATCCCTTCCCAAAGCCTTGCATTTGCGGCCTTGTCCCGCAGCGGCGGGTTGACGCAGGCGCAGGCGGGGTGGTCCAGCAATACCTGCGCCGGTTCCTCTCCGTTATGAGTCAGGTACTGAGGACAGGTCTCACCGGTTACCTCAATACCTTTCTCCCGCGCCTCGGCTATGATATCCACTCCCTCAGCAATGGTGATATGGGGGATATATAACGGACAGCCGGCGCTTTCAGCCAGGTATATTGCCCTGCGCATGCACTCCGCCTCCACGAACGGCGGGCGCGAGTCATTCCAGACGGCAAAATCGTTACGACCCTGGGCGATCAGTTCATCTCTCAGCATCAGGTGGATATCGATGTTCTCCGTATGGCACGCGGCAAGACTGGGAGGGCCGGATTCGTTGATCATGCGAAAGCCCTTGTAGACCGCCCCGTCATCGGTTGCGGTGATGCCGATCAGGTCGGCATGAGGTCCCTTGTATCCCATGTTGAACTTGAAAGAGGTCAGGCCGATTTCCGCCGGGCAGGTTTCAATCTCGCTGGTGGTGACGGCATCAATCACCATGAGGTGCCAGAAGCCATCAATAAAGCTTTTATTTTCAAAAGTGTTATTAAAATGGTCAAACTGCCTTAACACCCCTTCCTTCAACGCAAGGATATAAACACCGAGGGTAGTGACACCACCACAGGCCGCGGCCCGGGTTTCGGTCTCGACCGCTTCCAGGGTATCCATATAACCCAGGTGCGCATGGGGATCGATAACTCCGGGCAGTACATGCAGCCCGGCGG
>VYCZ01000109.1:0-5002 GCA_009843675.1 Gammaproteobacteria bacterium
ATCGACTGGATTCCCGCCTGCGCGGGAATGACGGACGGGGGGTGAGTAGTTACCCGTATATTTGAATTATTTACTGATCCGGAAGACCTTGTTCTCGATTCCTTCCTCGGCTCCAGCACCACAGCAGCCGTCGCCCACAAAATGGGTCGCCGTTACATCGGTATCGAAATGGGAGAACACGCTGTTACCCATTGCCGGCCTCGCCTGCAAAAAGTGATTGACGGCGAGCAGGGTGGTATTTCCAAGTCAGTGAATTGGCAGGGCGGCGGTGGTTTCCGGTTCTATCGACTTGGGCCCACGGTGTTCGACGAGGCGGGGCAGATCAGGCGAGATATCGATTTTAAGGTACTGGCTGCCCATGTCTGGTTCAGCGAGACAAAGCGCCCATGGAATGGGAAAGGCGATTCGCCTTTGCTGGGATTGCACGATGGCCATGCTTTTGCCCTGCTGTATAACGGTATTTTGGGCGACAAGCGACCGAGTGAAGGCAATGTGCTCATACGCGCGACACTGGACCGGATTCGACAAGAAATTGCTCGGTCGAATACTGGCTTCGACGGCAAGTTGACGATCTACGGCGAACAGTCACGCCTCACGCAGACGACGCTTGATCGTGAAAATATCGTCTTCAAGCAAATGCCATATGACCTGAAGGCGCAGACCTGAGCGCTGTCCAAATGCAACTGAAACAATACCAGACCGACACGCTGACTATCCTGCGGCGTTTCTTTGAGGAAGCCCGTATTGCCGGACCGAAGGCTGCCTATGAATTGCTTGTCGACGAGCCAGAGCAAGCGTCCAGGCTGGGCCGCTATGCTGGCGGATATGTACCGTTGAAGCAACTCCCGGAAGTGCCTTATGTCTGCCTGCGGTTGCCCACGGGAGGAGGTAAGACCCTGCTGGCGGCGCACTCAGTTGCTGTCGCCCGCGCTGCGTGGATTGAAAAAGACTACCCGCTGGTACTCTGGCTTGTGCCGTCAAACACCATCCGGCGCCAGACCGTTGCAACATTGAAAAACACCGGTCATCCCTACCGGCAAGCGCTCAATGAAACCTTTGCCGGGCGGGTACGGGTGTTTGATATAGCTGATTTTGCGCAGGTTCGGCCACACGACCTGCGTGATAATTGCTGTATTGTCGTGGGAACAATTCAAACACTCCGTGTCTCAAATACGGATGGCCGCAAGGTATATGCCCATAATGAAGAACTGGAACCCCATTTTTCGGCCTTGTCCGAGCGCGCGCCAGGATTGGAAACGCTTGAGGATGGACGTATCTCGGAAGAGAAGATAGTAGTTGCCACCGGTGAGCAACGGGAACTGGACGGTGTCGACCTGTTTGATCGCCATTGCCCGGTTGAGTACGTCATCACTATCGAGGCGTTAAAGGAAGGCTGGGACTGTTCCTTTGCCTATATCTTCTGTTCCGTGTCCCGCGTGCGCAGTGCAGTGGACGTGGAACAACTGCTGGGTCGGGTGCTGCGGATGCCCTACGCAGAGAGACGAAAAGCCAGGGAGTTGAACCAGGCGTATGCCTTCCTTTCGGAAGCCGACTTTGGCGAAGCTGCCCGCACCCTGGTCGATAAACTTGTCGCAATGGGTTTTGAAGAAGACGAAGCCAATGAAAATATTGAATACGTGCAGCCAGGATTCGAATTTGACGAGGGGGCCGGGTTCCCGGAGGTGGAGGAGACGCCTGACCTGACGTTCAAGTACAATTTGGCCGCTACGCCTGAAACATTGTCGGCTTTGCAGGATGCAGAACGGCATGGCGTGACCGTGCGTGAGGCCGCCACCGACCGGATTGAGATTGAAGTTAACAGTCCGATAGATACGCAGTTGGAACAGATGATCTACGCTGCCGTTCCCGCGCCGGAACGCGCCGGGGTGGCCGAAGCAATTAAGTCCTATCAGGATCAGGTACAACGCCGGTGGTCGCCGGCCAGGCGGGGTGAGGTATTCCATGTTCCAGGACTCAGCACGGAAATCCAGGGCGAGTTGAAGTTTGCGGACACTGATATGCTCCTGGAGGTCCACGATTGGTCAATAACGGATCATCCGGCCAGGTTGGCAGAGAATGAATTTGCCATCCGCGAGACCGCCCGCAGTTTCGAGATTGATCTTGACGGCAAGCGGGTCACCTACAAATTCGCCCGCGAGCGAGAACAGTTGAATCTGGATGTAGATGTGGAAGGCTGGACGCAAGATGGGCTGATCCTCTGGCTCGACGGCCAGGTGCGTCAACCGGATATCAACCAGTCCGATTTGATCAGGTGGTTATCTGACCTGACCTCCTTTTTGATGAATGTCCGTAAATTGCATATCAGTGCACTGATGCGATGTAAATTCATTCTGGCCCGGCGGATACGCGCCAAAATTAATGATATCAGGCGGGAGGAACGTAACCAGGTTTATCAGCAACACCTGATTGACCCTGGCGCAAAAACAGAGGTTTCCTTCGATCACTCTTTTACGTTCAGGCATGAAATGTACCGGGGTCACCGTCTCTATCGAGGACAGTGGAAGCCGGCAAGACATTTCCTGGGACCGGACCAGGTTCCAGCCTTTGATGGCGTACCGGGAGGCGAGGAGGAACAGTGCGCCCGGGTCATTGATAGCATGACGGCAGTGAAATTCTGGCTTCGCAACGTGGCGCGAGACCCCGCCTCGTTCTGGCTACCCACCGTAACGGGCAGGTTCTACCCGGATTTTATCGCGCAGTTGGAAGACGGTCGTCTGCTTGTCGTTGAGTACAAGGGCGCGCACCTTGCCAAGGGGACAGATACTGCTGAGAAACAGGCAATCGGTGAGCTTTGGCAGCGCAAAAGCAACGGCAAGGGCATTTTTGTTGTGGTTGAGAAAAGTGTGAAGGGGCAGGATCTGCGGCAACAGCTTATGGCAGCCTGCCAGGGACAGATTTAAAGCAGGCCCCCGCAGGTCGCAAGCGGGGGTCTGTCCCGTTTACACGTCAGCAAATATCATATCGCCTTGGTGGCGCCCAGGAAGGCTACTGTGGCGATGCCAATCCAGTAAACGTAGGCCAGGTTGCGCGCCTGGCGGATGGACTTGTCCAGAACGGCTTCTATCTGTGGAGAATCACCCTCCGTAGCGAGCCGCCTGAACAGTTCGGTCCACTCGCGCATGACAAAACGCAACTTCAAGCCGATGACCAGCAATAATGCGTAGATCAGCAGCTTGGCCGCAAACCAGGCATTGCCCGGCCCGGCAAGGAACGGCCCGTAACCCAGTAACGAACTGATGCTGGCAACCAGGAGCAGGGGAATGACAACAAAGCGAATGGCTTCATCAATCCTTGTCAGCCGTATGCCGGCATCGGTTTCACGTTTGAAAAACGCCATCCAGGTCAGGGACAGCCAGGCGGCGAATACCAGCCACATAATCACCAGCCAGCTCCCGCCATAGTCGTGCATGTACAATAAAGCCCCCATGTGCAGGCCCAGCGGCAACAACAGGATGATGCCGGTGCGGGCGAGAATGTCGATGCGGTAAGCAGTTTCCATGTGCCGGCGCCGTTCATCCATGGGCAGGTTACGATTGATGACGTTGTAAGAGGTCTGGAAAACGCCCCATTCACCGCCGAGCCAATAGACCATGGCCAGGATGTGCAGCCAGCGCAATACATCAAGTTCGTCAATGCCCATAAATGTATAACCTATACGTGAGTCGGGATCAGGTCAGTTGATATAATGTTATAACATTACAGGCAGATTGCAAACAAGGATCAGCAGCATCGGCCGGAAGCAGGGCGGGGGAATGACAGGCCTGCCTTCAAAGCATGTCCTTCTGTAAATCGATCAGGTAGTCAATCTCCTCCTCGGTATTGAAGAAATGCGTGCTGATGCGCAGGTTGCCGATGCCGCCCAGGGTGCGCATGGAGATTTTGATGGGCCTCTGGCAGCGGCCCGGCGCGGCGCAGCGTTCGAAAAAGGCCTGGTCTTTGTCGTAATCCCCCGTGGTGTAGGTGATCAGCCCGTGGCGTTTGTTGGGGTCGGTCGGGCAGGTGACCCGGCAACCGATGTCCTGTAGCCGGTCGATGGCATAGCTGCCCAGGCGCCGGACCCGTTCCTCCACGTTTTTGATGCCGATCTTCTCATAGAATTTCAGCGTGGCCACCCAGCCGAACAGTGACGGGCCGATGGTGGTGTCCTGGGAGAATTGGTTGGCGTTGTTCACCGGCGGGTAGGTCCAGCTGTCGATGTTGTCGTGGTCCCGGTGCGAAAACGGCATGGAACCGGGGACGTCTGCCCAGATGTAGTTGCGGTAGCGGGCGTCGATACGGTCCATCACCGCGCGTTTGATGTAGAACAGGCCGGCGCCCTCCGGGCCGCACTGCCACTTGTAGGCGCCCGACACCAGAAAGTCCACGCCGTCCTCTTTCACGTCGATATTCACCGCGCCGAGGCTTTGTATGGCGTCGTCCAGCACCAGCGCGCCCTGGGCGTGGGCGATGCGGCAGACTTCCTTCATGTCGAAGGTGAACCCGCAGAAGGCCGTGGTCCGGTCCACGATCACCATGCGGGTGTTGCCGTCCACCAGCTTTTCCAGGTCTTCCATGAGGATCTCGCCGTTGACGTTGCGCGCCACCCGGATCTCGAGGCCGTAACGGCGCCGCAGGTCCTGCAGGATGTAGGGAATGGACGGGTAGGACAGGTCGGTAATCACCACGTTGTCCCCAGCCTCCCACTCCATCATGTTATACAGGATCAGGTTCGTAGTGATGGCCGGACGGTAGGCGTTGGTGACCTCGTCCGGGTCCGCGTTGATGAACCGGGCGCTCAGGCGCACGCTCTCATCCCACTTGGGCAGCAGGAAGGGGTGGGTGGCAATATCGGCCACGGGAATGTCCTCCATGCGCCCGTATTCGACAAAATTGTAAAAGTCCCGCACCGCGCGCAGCCAGTAGTTGCCCGGCACCATCTGGTCGGCCGCGTTCAGGTACACCCAGTGGTCCAGTAATTTGAATTCGGCGCGCACCTCGTCCA
>VYCZ01000109.1:5012-12962 GCA_009843675.1 Gammaproteobacteria bacterium
GTGTTCATCTATGTAGTTGTTGCTCATGCTTTGGTTTTCCTGTAAAACGATGATTATATTGAAAATAACCTGCCCGCGCCCGATGTTTTTGTCACATTTGACCAATCCGGCCGGATATAATGCGCGAATTCCGGGGACACACCACACCTCGTGTCAATATGACCCAATCCAGTCCGTATATCTCACCACGTGAACAATGGTCTTCCCGCGCCGGGTTTATCCTGGCTGCGATAGGCGGCGCTATTGGTCTTGGGAATATCTGGAAATTCCCCTACATGGCCGGGTCCAGCGGTGGCGGCGCATTTGTCATCGTCTACCTGGTTGCCGTAGCCCTGGTTGCCGTTCCCATCCTGGTCGCCGAACTGATGCTGGGACGGCATGGCGGGCAGAGTCCGCCCACCGCCATGCGTATCAATGCTGAGCTGGAAAACCGCTCCCGGTGGTGGTCGGGCGTGGGCTGGATCGGCGCCGGAGCAGGATTTCTGATTCTCAGCTTTTACAGCGTCATCGGCGGCTGGGTGCTGGATTACGCGTTTGTTTCCGTGAGCAAAGGGTTTTCCGGCATCAGCCCGGACGAGGCGCAGGTTCGTTTCGCGGGCTTGCTGTCGCAGCCGTTACGACTCCTGCTGTGGTTTTCCGTGTTCCTGGGGCTGTCCGGCTTTATCGTCAGCTCCGGGTTGAGGAACGGCATAGAGCGGGCCACCGGTATCCTGATGCCAATGCTGTTCCTGATGCTACTCGCGCTGACGCTCTACAGCGCCGTGGCGGGAGACATGGCCGGCGGCCTCAGGTTTCTGTTTGCCGTAGACTTCAACAAGATCAGCCCGGCGGTCATGCTGTCGGCGGTGGGACACGCGTTTTTTTCCGTCGGCGTGTCCATGGGACTGATGATGGCTTACGGCGCTTACATACCGCAGGAAGTATCCATCCCCAGGACCGCGGTCATCATCGCCGGCGCCGATACGCTGGTTGCCATCATCGCCGGGACCGCCATCTTTCCATTGGTGTTCGCCAACGGCCTGGAGCCTGGAGAAGGGCCGGGCCTGATCTTCGTTACCTTGCCCATCGCATTCGGCAACATGCCGGCCGGCGGCCTGTTCGGCGCACTGTTTTTTCTGCTGCTGTTGTTTGCCGCGCTCACCTCTGCCATTGCCATCCTGGAGCCCGCGGTGGCCCGGGTAGAGGAGCGGCGTGGCATGACTCGCAGGCGCAGCGCGCTCGTTGTGATTGCCGCGCTCTGGTTGCTGGGTATCGGCAGCGTGCTCTCGTTCAACCTCTGGGAAGAAGTGAAACCCGTCGCCGGCATGAACATCTTTGACCTGGTGGACTACCTCACGGCCAACCTGATGATGCCGACAGGCGGCATGCTTATCGCCATTTTCGCCGGCTGGTTCATGCGCGACAGCACGCTGACGCAGGAACTGCGCATCAACACGCCCTGGCTGTTCCGTATTTGGCGCTTACTCATCAGGACCGTAACCCCGCTGGCGATTGCCGCTATACTTGTCACAAATTTACTGTAGTATTCTATCGACCTGACATTGCCGGATGAGCCATTCCCACGGACGTGGGAATCCAGTAAGCAAACCCTCATTTATGAGGAGTGTTATTTTCTACTGGATTCCCGCTGTCGCGGGAATGGTGTGCATTGTCAGACGATATTTGGTCCAATAACTACCGGTGTGATCATGTCTTACGAAATCATCAAATTCGCCCACGTGCTGCTGCTGGTATTCTGGCTGGGGACAGACGTGGGTGTGCTGGTGCTGGCGCGGAAGTTCCGCGATGCGAGCCTGGCCGTGGAAACGCGCCTGACGCTGCTGCACCTGGCGATGGTTATCGATACCCTGCCGCGTATCTGTTTTATCGTCATGCTCCCCGTAGGCGTACATCTTGCCAATGCCGGTGGGTTGCTCCGCGTAGGCGCGCCGGGCATGGTCGGCCTGTGGCTGCTTGCCGCCATACTGCTCACAGTCAACATGTCCGCAGCAAAGCATATCGGCGCCCCGCTCGGGGCCCGGCTGCAACGGCTGAACTGGGCCGGGCTGGGTATTGCCGGTGTCGTCATTACCGGGACCGGATGTGCAGCGCTGCTCAACGGAACTCCGGCAATGGCCTCCTGGCTGGCCGCAAAAGTCGTCATTTACGGCCTCGTGTACCTGTTTGCCATAGGCATAGACTGGATGTTCCTGCCGGTAGGCCGGTTGACCGGGGAACTGGCGGAAAAGGGTTCCTCGGAAGAACTCGAAGCGGGCATTACCCGCACCGTGGACCGGACCATGTGGGCCGTACTCGCGGTCTATGCCTCAACCCTGGCCGCGGCGTATATCTGCATAACAAAGTTCAGTTTCTATACATAAATCGCGCCACGTTCGTCATTCCTGCGCAAGCAGGAATCCAGTTGATTAACTTGTCGCTGGAGCCTGCCCCGGCATGTTGTTAGCCGGGGACACACTGTAAAGTGTCCCTTCGGGACAGTTCCTTTTACTGGATTCCTGCTTGCGCAGGAATGACGAACGTGGCGGCGTGATTTATTTGCTAAAACCGCGCGTCAGGCGTGGCCTGGTCGATATCCAGGTACAATTTCCATTCATTGTCCGCGTTCCTTTTGTAAATGAGCAGGGACCGACCCGCATCCCGGTACACGTCACCCCCGTCCTTCGGTTCGGCCGTCAGGTAATACTTGCTCAGCAGGTGCGCGGTGTCGCCGTGAACCTGTATCTCCTCGATATCTATCTCAAACGTTACCCTGGATTTGCCCATGCCGGGCGCAAAGAAGTTGCGTACCTGCTCGGCCCCGCGCAACGCCGGCCTGCCATGCAGGGCGACGATGGCGTCCTCCGTGTACAAGGTCATCAACCGGTCCAGGTCCCCGGTGGTGTACAACTCTATCCATCGTTGCGCAGCCTGTTCTATGGCGGCGATATCAGCAGCCTCATCAGCCAGCGCGTGATTTGAAAAAAGCAGGGGCAAAAATACGAACAACACTGTCTTCACCGCATTGTGACGAAATTTCATGTAGATCAGCCTTTTGGGTTGTTTGCTGTATAGGGTGAACAGGTGTTCCATACGTTCCCGCTCTGAATTAAAGTCTGATTTACGATAAAGCCGATCAACCGCGCGGTCAAGCGTCAGGACAAAGAAATACTGGACAAAGAAACTGATTGACATAGCCGGAAAAATGAACTAAGTTTATTAAACCAAGTTTGGTAAGTACAACATGCGCACCGTCAACATACACGACGCCAAGACTCACCTTTCGCGTCTTATCCAGTCCGCTGCCGATGGGGAACCGATCATTTTCGCCCGTGCCGGCAAGCCAATGGTCAAAGTCAGCGCGGTGAATGCGTCCGAAGCCGGGGCTATGCGCCGAACCGGGTTCCTGGCAGGCAGGATCTCAGTCCCTCCTGATTTTGATCGTATGGGTTCCACAGAGATCGAGGCGTTGTTTGAAGACAACGCGTGAGTTTTCTTCTCGATACCCACATCCTGCTCTGGGCCGCGGGCACGCCTGACAGACTGCCGACCGACACGCGCCTGCTGGTTGAAAACCCAGCCACGGAACTGATATTCAGCGCCGCGTCGCTTTGGGAGGTCGCCATTAAGAACAGTCTGGCGCGTGCGGATTTCAACGTCGATGTGCGCCTGCTGCGGCGGAAATTACTGGAGAACGGTTACACAGAGTTAGCAGTAACCAGTGCCCATGCAGTGGCAGTGGGATCGCTCCCTCCAATCCATAAGGATCCTTTCGATCGCATTCTGGTGGCGCAGGCCCAAGTCGAAATGGTAACGCTGTTGACGGCGGATGAAATCGTAGGACGCTACCCGGGACCTGTCCGGGTGATCTGACTACTTTTGATCGGCAGAAACAAAACCGATTGACAGTAAGGCATATAGTCTTTACTACAAGTGGCAATGTCACAAACACAAGTCGGATAAAACTCAATGAAAACACTAACGATTACTGCAAAAGGAAGACACTGATTCAGGCTCATTTCATATTGGAAAACACTGATTCCTGCATTCGCAGGAACGACGCACTATAATACGACATTATTTCCGTCCTGACCTTCAACCAGGAGCGTGTGTTTATGAAGCGCCACTACAGATTCGATATTTTGCTGTTTGCCTCGGCCTTGTTATTCGGGGTTGGCAACGTTCCACAGGCGTCCGAACAGTGGCAGCCGCTGCAAATCATCGACGTCGGCAACCACCCTTGGGACAGCAGTCCCCGCTTCAGGTCAAAAACCAAAACATTTTTCAAAGGGCCGAATGACAGCAGCCTGATCTATGCGCATTTCCTGCCGCGCTGGGACATGGCGCCGCCCGCCGACCCGCTGGGGCCGCACTACCATCACTGGCATGAGTGGGCTTACGTGCTGGATGGGGACTTCGTCATCCATGAACCGGTCAGTCCGCAACAAAAATCCGGGATGTTGTCGCATTTTACCCAGGGCACCTGGCTGGACCGGCCGGCCTATACCTTGCATGGCGGCGGCTGGGAAGTGGGTGGGATGCGCGCGCAGAACGCCTGCACCCTGTTGATCTTCGAGGAAGGCGACGGCAGCGTAGTGACCCTGGGTCCGGAAGGGGATCACTTCAAGCCGGATTTTCCCGACCAGCCGGAGCCCTACCTGCCGGACTGGCAGGCGGTGCAACAATACAACCACCCGTGGATTGTGCATACCACCACGGACCTGGAGTGGGAGACCGACCCCAATGCGCCGGGACGCCTGCTGAAGTGGTTGAGCGACGACCAGAAGGAAGGTTTCCGCGCCCGTCTGGTAAAAATACCGCCGGGATGGGAGGCGCCGCCGCAGCACAAAGCCGTTTACTACCGGCAGGCCAGCCGATTTATCTACCTGCTCTATGGCGACCTGACCATTGCCCAACGCAATGAGCCTGCTGAGGCAGGCACAACAGTGCAATTATCCAGGGACTTCTTTATCTACCAGCCTCCCTACAGCCTGTTCGGTTTTGCCGACGGGGCCGCCACATCCACCGGCGCGGTGTGGCTGGAAGTGATCTACGCGCAAGGACTGGCCGTAGGCGGCGGCCGGATCGAGATTCCTTCACACCTGGAATAGCGATCCTTTCAAGTGATTTACAACTCCCTGTTTGAATGATATGTTGATATAACAATCACTCATTACTAACGACAAAGCAGTCAACAGAGGGGAGCAGCAGTGAATTCGACACTCCACACCATCAAGGCAGGCATACTTGCCGGCGCCTTCTTCGCCATGGTTGTTTCACCTTCCACGTGGTCGCAGGGTATTGAAGAGATCGTGGTCACCGCGACCCGCCGCGCTGAGAACGTGCAGAGCATTCCCGTTGCCGTCTCTGCCTTCACCGGGGAAGATCTGGCCAATCTCGGCGTGACCGAGACCCTGGACGTCGCCAAGGTGGTGCCGAACTTTGTCGCGCACAACAACACCGGACTGGGCACGGCCAATACCTACTCCCTGCGCGGCCTGAACAACACCGAGTCCATTGCCACGTTTGATCCGCCGGTGGGCACTTACGTCGATGATTTCTTCATCCAGCGACAGAATTCCAACAACTATGCCATGTTCGATATCGATCGGGTTGAGGTATTGAGAGGCCCGCAAGGCTCTCTTTTCGGCAGGAACACCACCGGCGGCGCGGGGCGCGTGATCCTCACGGAACCGGCCGAGGAGTTCGGCGGTTATGCGGAGCTCGGCGGCGGGCGGTTCGACAGGATCAGCGCCAGGGGCAGCGTGGATATACCGGCGACGGACAATTTCCGCATGAAAATTTCCGGTTACTACATCAATGATGACGGTTTTGTCGACAACGTCACCACCGGCAAGAAGGGTCTCAACCATGAGGACAACGTCGGTATCCGCGGGGCGATATTGTGGCAACCGTCCGATGCCGCCTCATGGAACGCCTCCCTGACCTATATCGAAAATGAACATGCCAACATGTACAACTATACGGACGGTGATGACCGGTTTACCCGCTCCGGCCTGGTCACCGACGGCGCGCCGTTCGCCGGCCTGCTCCCCGGCGCCCAGCAGAACTTTGACCTCGGCAATGAAACCCGCTCGCTGCATTTCACCTCCGATATCGAATGGGAAACCGCCCTCGGCACGGTCAACATCCTCACCAGTTACCTGACGCTGGAACAGGACTTCCTGCTGGACTTCTTCGAGGGCCCGTTTACCTCCGGCGGCTTTACCATCGCCAACGAAGGCCAGCATGACCAGTTCTCACAGGAAGCCAAACTGACCGGATCAGTCGGCGACAAGGTGGATTACATCGCCGGCGTGTTCTATTTCAACGAAGACAACGAGACCGACCTGGCGCAGATTTTCAACCTGGGCGCCATCGGTTTGTTCCTGCCCGGGGGTTTTCCCCTGTTCCAGTATGACCGCACCATGGATAACGGGGTGGATTCCTGGGCGGTGTACGGCCAGTTTGACCTGCACGTGACCGAACAACTGACCTTCACGGCCGGCATCCGCTACACTGATGAGGACAAGGATTTCGGCATCACCGATAACGGCAATCCGGCGGCCGGCAATAAGTTCAACAGTCGCGACATTGAGGCGCTGGGCGTGCCGCTGGAACAGGGCAAGTCAATTGTCACGCCGCGCTTCGCGCTGGAGTTTGAGGCGACCGACGATTTCATGATTTACGCATCGGCCACCCGCGGCTTCAAGTCCGGCGGCTGGAATGCCCGCGGCACGGCGGCGGCCACGTTGACACCGTTCTCAGCCGAGAAGATCTGGAATTACGAAGGCGGCATCCGTTCCGAGTGGTTCGATAACCGCTTGCGGGTGAACCTGACAGGATTTTACTCCGACATCACCGATTTCCAGTTGCCCTCGGCCTACGTCAACCCCGTGGACGGTTCCATTACCTTCATCACCCAGAACTTTGCCGACCTGGAAATCTACGGTTTTGAGGCCGAACTGCTTGCCAACCCGGTGGATAACCTGACCCTGTTCGCCAACGTCGGCATCATGGAGTCGGATTACAAGAACCTGGACCCGTCAATTCTCGCGCAACAACAGAACTGTCTGACTAACGGCGCCCAATGCGCCCAGGGCATCGTCAACCCCCACGGTAATATCGCCCCGCCGGTACGCGCGCCGGAACACCAGTTGTCCGTCGGCGGCTGGTATGAGATACCGATCACCGACAGCATCAACCTGGTGCCGCGTATCAACGTGATCGATTATGGCGAGCACAACATCAGCACCAGCGGCCAGGATGTCGCGTTACTGGACGGCTATACCATCATCAACGGCGGCGTCAGTATCGAGCATCCCGCGCAAGGTTGGACCTTGACCGCGTCCTGCAAAAACTGCACCGACAAGGATCAATACGTGTCCTACCTGGCCGGTTTCGTGTACCTGCAAGACCCGGCCACCTGGTCGGTGACGCTGAACAAACGGTTTTGAGGGAATTAAACCCTGATCTTGCAAGCCAGAACCAGGCAGGATGCTCCTCGTTCGTCATTCCGGGCTTGACCCGGAATCCAGTAGAAAAAACTTCATTATAACGAGTTGTTTAATTGACTGGATTCCGGCTTGCGCCGGAATGACGAACAGATTGTGCTCATAAGGGACTACGAAAAATCAGTAGCAGGTAAGCCGTCGCGGACAATATCACGGCGGCCAGCACCGGCAGGTACAGGCTCATAATAGCGCCGTTGTAAACCGTTGACGCCAGCATCGCGGCCAGGGCGCCGGCGCCCATGCCCATGCTGTTGGAGAGCCCGGACGCGGTTCCGGCCTTGTCGGGGTGGTGCGCCACTGCGCCGGCCATGGTCGGCGGGTTCACCAAGCCGGCGCTGGCAAACAGGAACAGGAACGGGCAGACAATGGTCAGCACGCCGACCGGGAAAATCCACAGCGTCATAAAAATCAGGACGATGCTGACAAACGTACCGCACAAGCCGACTTTCAGTGTTTGTTC
>VYCZ01000359.1:0-6159 GCA_009843675.1 Gammaproteobacteria bacterium
CATCGGGACTATACAGGATATACTGGACGAGAGTTTTATTCCGCTGTAAAACCTCAAAGAACCTTGCTCCTGTCTCAATTGCTGAAGCGTCTTTGATATACTCCCGTAGACCTAGGGAGACACACTCCGGCATCAGCGCCTCGACGGCCGCCATTTGCTGGTCGGCAGTAAACTGTCCTGCCCCTTCGGAACTGACCTGGACCAGCATTTTCTCGCCCACACGCCGTTTCACGGCCGCGATGGCCTGTTCATAGCGCCGGGGGTCCAGAGAGTGTCTGCCCTCATCGTCCCGTATGTGCAGATGAATCATTGCTGCGCCTGCTTTCTCACAACTCAACGCGGTTTCAGCTATTTCGTCAGGCGTCAGAGGCAGGGCGGCATGATCCCTGCGGCTGCGGCGGGCACCATTGGGCGCAACGGCAATCAGGACTTCCCGCTTGTTCACGGATCGGAGTTGGTATTCGTTGAGTTCATTGGCGGAGGTGGATGGGAATCGAACCCACCACTCGCGTTGGGCAAGTCACTGGTTTTGAAGACCAGGGAAGTCACCAGACTTCTTTCACCTCCAGTTCATAACAGTTTGCGTTTGTCCCCGATGCGGACGGTCACGCGCTGGCCGTCCAGGTATTCCAGCAGGGGGATGGCGTACTTCCTTGAAGTATCCAGGAGTTTGCGCGCGTCCGCCATGGTGAATGCTGTGGAATTTGGATAGGCTCTTTGCAGTTTGCGCACCGCCCTGTCTATGCTGTAGCGATGGAATACCAGCGTGCGGCCTGTATCCCTGTTATGCAGCGGCGCCAGTTCGCCGGTTTCGGTCAGGAACCGGTACAGGCGTTTCCGTTGCGGGTTGCCTTGCAGCACTTCGTTCAGTTCCGGCGGTTGTAAGCCACCCGCCTTGAATGCTGCGGCTATTTCCCCGGCGATCTTCCTTTCATCGGCATTGAGCGCTTCCACGGGGTCGAAGTCCCGCAGGCGCACCAGGGATTTATCGGTCCGGATAATATCCTCCGTTGCCAGGTGGTCAACCAGGAAACGGAATACCGTCTCGTCGATGCCGTCTTCAAGACGGGCGCGCAGGTCTTCCAGGGGCTGTCCCTGACGCAGCGGGTTTGCCTCGTGAAATTCTTTTATTTCGGCCAGCGCCTGTTCGCACAAGGCATTGAACGCGTCCCCGGACATCACCCGCCGCGCCTCGATGAAAACACATTCCGTTTCATCCAGACTCTGCGCCAGTTCTTCTTCCGCCAGGTTCACGGACCTGGCCAGGTCGGCGATACCCATACCCCTGACGCCTGCGGCCCGGACCCGTTCACGAATCACTTCAGCGGCATCACCGCTCGCCAGCCTGGTCAGCCGACTCACGACGCGCCGGTCCGAGCGGCGGTGTTTTGCCGGGGCATTGTCCAGGATGCGCCCGCCGCCGATAGTACTGACCGGTGACATGCTGCGCGCGATAAAACGCTCCCCGACCGGCGCCGCCACGGCGCGCTCGCAGTCAAGCTGGGCAGCGAACGTTGAGCCCGGCTGCCCCTGCCCGCCGCCCAGGATGCGCAACTTCGCCGCCACTTCGCTCGTCCCGAACAGGACGCGGATCGTCTCACCGTACTTCGGCGGATCATCCGGCCCGTCCAGCAGGCGCAATTCGACGTCGAGAAGGCGGGTCGGCTTCAGGTACCCCGGAGAAGCCAGCACATCGCCCCTGTTTATCCCGGCTCTGTCCACGTTACGCAGGTTGACTGCAACACGCTGTCCCGGGTACGCAGTGTCTTCCTCCCTGTTATGCACCTGCAACTGGCGGATAACGGCCCGGCGCCCCTGGGGCAGGATATCGATCTCCTGGCCGGTTGCCAGCGTGCCGTTCCTCAGGGTGCCGGTTGCGACGGTGCCGAAACCGGCCATGGTGAACACCCGGTCCAGGGGCAGGTAGCACTGTCCGGTGTCGTTTCTCTCCACCGGGTTGAGCAACTGCTGTTCCAGGCACATTCTCAAATTATCGATACTCTGCGTATCGTTTACGGATGTCTCGATGATCCGGCAGCCTTCCATGAACGTGCCCGCGGTGAAGTTCCTGATCTCGTCCGCAACCCGCCCGCAAGCGCCGGGAACTGCGAGGTCGGACTTGGTAATAACCGCCAGGCCCTTGCCGGCGCCGAGCAGGTCGGCGATATGAAGGTGTTCCCGCGTCTGCGGCTTGATCCCTTCGTTCGCCGCCACCGTGAGCAACAGGTAATCGATGCCGGTGGCGCCGGATATCATCATGCGTATGAAATCCTCGTGGCCGGGTACGTCTATGAGATCGATCACGCCCAGTTCCGACTCCAGGTAGGCATAGCCCGGCACGATTGACAGGCCTCTTTCCTTCTCTTCCCTGAGACGGTCCGTCTCCATGCCGGTCAGCGCCCGGACCAGGCTGGTCTTGCCGTGATCGACGTGGCCGGATACGCCTGCCGTGATATGCGCAGGTCTATCCACGGTCCGCATTTCCCATCAGGATTTCGGAAGTTTCGCCAGGCAGGCGTCGACCGCGTGGTGGAAATTCCTCAATGCCAGTTCCTCGTCCTGGAAATGGAAGTGCTCCTTGGCGCCGGATTTCAGTACCTGCTGCACCTTCTCATGGGTGGCGGTGTCTTCCATCAGGGTGTCGCGCAGTCCTATCCTGTTGTATTCCTGGCAGAACAATTCCCCGGCGTTGCGCGGCGGGACCGTGTTCACGCCGATCTCCCACACCGTGCGGTCCACGGCAAGCGGCCACACGTTGTACATCCAGTAGCAGTCCCGCATCAGGCCCATGATCACGTTGGGGAAGATGAAATACAGGTTCATCGCGCCCCTGAGGTGGTATTTTTCCGAATCCGTGCGGCGCGCGTCAGTAAAGGCAAATGCATCGTAGGCGCCGATCCCGTATTTCAGGCTTACCTCTCCCACCGGCGTGGGATTGAATACCGGGGGAGGTTCGGTGCCGAGCAGCCCGTGAGGACCAAGGGCCTCCAGAACACTGTGACGCAACAGCATACCAGCGGCGGAGGTGGAGCGGGCAAGGCTGTTCTTATGCAGGAACGGCACGTGCCAGCCTTCCAATTGCGCGTCCAGCAGCACCTTCCAGTTGACTTTCTCATCCACGCTGTACCATTCGCGCCGGGTCAGTTCGGCAAACGGGTAGTCCTTGAGCGACGTGGAAACCGGTTCCAGGTAGTCTTCCAGCGACTGGTCGTCCTGCGGCTTGAGGCGGATGAATATGAAGCCGTTCCAGACGTCCGTCTGGATTTCCGTCATATCCAGGTTGGCGTCGGGGCCGGTAAAGAAGTTTTCCCTGTCGGTCATGTTAATCAGCTTGCCCCGGGTATCGAAGGCCCAGCCGTGGAACGGGCAGACGAAAGCGCCGCGGCATTTGCCGCGGTTCCTCCACACCACCTGGTTGGCCCGGTGTGAACACATGTTGTGAAAGGCCCGGATGACGTTGTCGCGCCCGCGCACGACGAGGACAGAGGTATAGCAGACCTCGATATCCCTGACAAAGTAATCGCCCGCTTCGGGGATAAGTTCAACCCGGCCCACGTTCAACCAGGAACGGCGGAATACCGCCTCCCGTTCCGCCTTGAATACATCGGGGTCGACACAGGGCTTGATGGGGAGCGGATCCGTTCCCAGTTCGGGGTATTTTGACGTGCGGGTCTTGTGGGTCAGTTCCATGGGGCGGTGCCTGTCACTGGTTTTCCGGTTATATCCCGGCTCATACGGGAGGAACGGAGTTCGCCTCGCCCGGCACGAAACGCCGCATGTCCAGTCCGAATGGGTGGTCCGGCTGTTTGTACAGCTCCACGGCGACCCAGACCTCGGCCAGGGACAGGGTCATCTTCAGGAGGCGTTGCTCCGGTTCCGGCAACTCGTCCAGGGAAAAGCCGTTCAGGTATTCAAGCGCGTCCTCAATGCGATCCAGCATGGCGGAATAAAACCCCTGGATTTCTTCCATGGAAGAAGCGAGACGTTTTTGCAGCCGGCTGGTTTCGCCGGCCAGCGCCCAATCGGCAAACGGCTCCAGGTCGGAAAAGCCGGAGGGTAACAGTCGTTGTGTCATGTCACTATCGCGCCAGGTGCGGATATGTTAAAAATTCTAACACAGGATTTGCAGCGGGAACGGATTTACATAAATCCACTTTTGTCCTGTTTTCCTATACCATTATCCCTCCCTGTCCAATACTCCGACAAGGAACAACAGAAAGAACATGGGTTATCAAATCGGCATCGACGTCGGCGGCACCTTCACAGACCTGCTGGTATGCGACGATGACGGGAGCACGCGCATCTTCAAGGCGCCTACTACGCCGGCCGATCCCAGCCTGGGTGTCTTTGACGCGCTGGAGCAGGCTGCGCGGGGCGACCGGAGCGAATTGCAGGACTTTCTTTCCGGGGTGGATGCAATCGTCCACGGCACCACGATCACCACCAATGCGGTGCTTACCCGTAGCGGTGCCCGCACCGGTTTCATCACCACCCAGGGGTTCCGTGACCTGCTGGCCATGCGCCGGGGCATGAAGACCGGGGAGCGCTATGACCTGGAACAAGCGCCGCCGCCCACCCTGGTGGAACGGGCGCTGACACTCACGGTGACCGAACGGGTCGACGCCAAGGGCAGCATTATCACACCGCTGGCCGAAGATGAGGTACGCGCGGCGGGCGAGACACTGCGTGCCGCCGACGTTGAAGCCGTGGCGGTCTCCTACCTCTGGTCGTTTCTCAACCCGGCCCATGAACTGCGCACTCGGGAAATACTTGAGGAAATCCTGCCCGGCATGTACATCTCGCTGTCCAGCGAGGTGTTGCCGCAGATACGGGTATATGAACGGCACAGTACCACCGCATTGAATTCCTACACCGGGCCGCCACTGGCCCGTTACCTGGAGAAACTGGAACAGCGCCTTGGCAATAACGGCTTTCGCGGCGTGCTGAACATCATGCAGTCCAACGGCGGCTGCATGTCGCCCAGGGTCACCAGCCGGTTTGCCGTCAACACCCTGCTGTCCGGACCGGCCGGCGGTCCCGGCGCCGGGGTCCACTACGGCAGCACCCACGATTACAACAACCTCATCAGCGTAGACATGGGCGGCACCAGTTTCGACGTCGCCCTGGTCAGGGACGGGCGCGCCGCGGTTACCTCGGAGAATGAAGTGGGCGGTTTCCACGTGGCGGTGCCCATGCTGGATATCCACACCGTAGGCGCCGGAGGCGGGTCGATTGCCGGCGTCGATGACGGCGGCATACTGCACGTCGGGCCAGCCAGCGCCGGCGCCGACCCCGGCCCTGCCTGTTACGGGCGCGGCGGCACCGAACCGACGGTGACGGACGCGGACCTGATGCTGGGTTACCTGGATGCCGATTACTTCCACGGCGGCGCCCTGAAGCTGGACCGGGACGCGGCCGTCAGCGCCGTTGAAACCAGGGTTGCCGGACCCCTGGGCCTGTCCGTCACGGACGCAGCCTACGGCATTTACCGGGTGGCGAACTCGATCATGAGCAATGCCGTGACGGTGGTCACAGTGCAGCGCGGCCTGGACCCGCGTGAGTTCGCCATGATCGTCGCTGGCGGCGCCGGGCCTATCCATGCCGTACCCATCGCCAGGGAACTGGGCATCGATACCCTGCTGGTGCCGCGGGAATCCTCTGTGTTCTGCGCTGCCGGCATGTTACTGTCCGATTTGAAACATACCTATATTCGCACCTGCGCCATGGTGGGATCACTGGTGGATTTCGCAATCATTAATGAGGCTATCCAAAACCTGGGGGAGATGGCGCTCGCAACGTTCAGGGAGGAACAGGTTACCGGCGCCGACGTGAGCCTGGATTTCTCCGCCGACCTGCGTTACGTCGGCCAGTTCAACGAGGTCGAGGTGCCGGGCTTCACTGAAGGCAAGGCGGATACATCAGCCTGGGAAGACCTGGTGAGCCGGTTCCACCGCCTCCATGATGAGCGCTTTGGCTACAGCATGCCCCAGGCGGAAGTGGAACTCATCAACCTGCGCCTGAGCGCCACGGGCGCCACCAGGAAACCGGAAACCCGGAAACACGAACCCGGCAGTCCCGCGGCAGACCAAGCCCGCAAGGGCGAACGGCCTGCCTGGTTCGATAACAGGATGATCACGGTGCCCGTCTACGACGGTCTCG
>VYCZ01000359.1:6169-12777 GCA_009843675.1 Gammaproteobacteria bacterium
ACCATCGTGCTGCCGGGCGATACAGAACTGTCATGCGACGAGTGGGGGAATTATCTCCTTGAAACATAGAGTCGCCTGCGGCGACAGGATAATCTACTGGATTCCCGCCTGCGCGGGAATGACGTTATAATCCAGCCATGAATCATATTGACCCGGTTGACGTCGCGATCATCAGCGCGCGCCTGTCTTCCATCTGCAAGGAGATGGGCGAGACCATGTTGCGCACCTCCCGTTCGCCGATTTTTTCCGAAGCGCGGGACTTTACCACCGCGATCTTTGATCACAATACCGAACTGGTGGCGCAAACCATCTACATCCCGGACATCGCCGCGTCCACGCCGTTTACCGCCAAAGCCATCGCGGAGCGTTTTGCCGGTGATATCCACGAAGGCGACCTGTTCGTACTGAACGATCCATACCGCGGCAACAACCACCCGCCGGACCTGAACGTGATGAAACCGGTGTTCCGCGACGAGCAGTTGCGTTACTGGCTGCTGTCCAAGGGCCACCATGCCGACATGGGCGGCGGCGGCGTGGTCGGCTACAACCCCCAGGCCCGGGACGCCTGGGAGGACGCCTTGCGCATTCCCTGCCTGCGATTTGCCGATAAGGGCGTGCTGCGGGAAGACGTACTGGACTTCATCCTGCTCAACGTGCGCGCCCGGGAACTGGTGGAAGGGGATATCCAGTGCCAGATCGGCGCGGTCAACCTGGGTGAGAGGAGGTTAACCGCCCTGCTCGACCAGTACGGCGCGGAAACCTTGTCCTTCGCCACTGCGGAAATACTGGATGCTACGGAGCGCCGGGTACGCGCCGACATTGCCGCCATACCGGATGGCGAATATTACGCGGAACGGGCTATCGACCACGACGGCATCGAATTCGACAAGAGTCCGGTAGTTCGCCTCACCCTGAAGATCAAGGGCGACAACGTCACCTTCGATTACACCGGCAGCGACCCGCAGTCTGTCGGTTATATAAACAGCACCTTGGCGAACACCAATGCCATGAGCCACCTGGCCCTGTTCGCGACCGGCGCCATCAGCAACGATATCGATTTCAACGACGGCGCGGTGCGCCCGCTGCATGTCGTCGCCCCGGCGGGAACAATAGTGAATGCAGTAGAACCGGCGCCCACCTCATGCTGTACCCTGTGTGTCGGCGAAGCCATGATCGAGGCCACCTGGCTGGCCCTGGCGCAGGTCATACCGGAGCAGGTGCCGGCGCTGTGGGGCCGCTGGTGCGCCCCTGCCACCATGGGGATACACCCTGGCACCGGCCGCTTCTTTGCCGATATCCACTTCATGAGCAAGGGCGGTGGCGGCGCGGTGCATGGTTATGACGGCTGGGATCACGTGGGCACACCGGTCACCCTGGGCGGCCTGCGCGCCCCGGACCCGGAACTGCATGAACTGGTGACTCCGTACAAACTGGTCGAATATGAAATCGAACCTGACAGCGCCGGGCCGGGCCGGTGGCGCGGCGGTTTCGGAGTACGCTACACCTTTACCATCGAGGGCGACAACATCGCCTGTGCTAATTTCGGTAGCGGCGCCCGTGATTTCACCGCGCCCCTGGGTATCCGGGACGGGCAGGGCGCGGTCCCGCACCGGATGAAGCTGGAACATGCCGACGGCAGCCTGGAAGACATAGACGGCAACCGCATGTACACCCTGAAGCAGGGGGACACCATGACCATTGTCTCCAGTGGCGGCGGCGGTTTCGGCGATCCCGGACAGCGTGACCCGGAGGCCGTACTGAGCGACGTACGCAACGGCCTGGTATCCATCGAATCGGCGCGGGAACAATATGGCGTCGAGGTGCGCAGCGACGGCACGCCCTTCGGCTTCAGTATCGAGCAGGGCGAGACCGCGCAACTGCGCGGCAGCCAGGCATCACATTAAAACAGCGTGGAGACTTTCTGATGAAATGGCCGGCAAAACGGATAACTGAATCCTCAACCAAATCCTTCGGCATGTATGAAAAGGCGATACCGATGATGGAGCAGGGTATCGATGTCATCCACCTGGAGGTCGGCATGCCCAGTTTCGATACGCCGCCGCACATCAAGGAAGCCGCCAAGCAGGCCCTGGATGACGGGCAGGTCCATTACAGCGATTTTCGCGGGTTGCAGAAGTTCCGTGAAGCGCTGGCGGAGAAGGTGTTTGAACGAAACTACATTGAAGCGCAAGCTGATGAAATCCTTGTCTGCAGCGGCGTGACCCATGCCGCCTTTGCCATCTGCATGGCGGCAATTGACACCGGGGATGAAGTCATCGTGCTGGAACCTTATTACCCCCAACATGTAAATAAAATCGAATTGCCCGGCGGCAAGGTGGTGCCGGTGCCGCTCGACAAGGCAAACGGGTTTCGCATCGATGCAGAGGCCATCGAACGGGCCGTGACGCCCAGGACCAGGATGATAGCCTTGGTCAATCCTGCCAACCCGACCGGGAGGGTGTTCACGTACGAAGAACTCGAGTCCCTGGCGGACGTCGCCAGAAGGCACGACCTGCTGATCATGTCGGACGAGGTGTATGAACAGATCACCTACGACGGCAACAGGCACATCAGTATCGCCTCCCTGCCCGGCATGAAGGAACGCACTCTCACCATGTATGCGTTTACCAAGGCCTATGCCATGGACGGGTGGCGCATGGGGTATATCGTGGCGGACAAAAAGTTCATGCCGGCCATCCTGAAAATCACCATGAATGATATTTCCCATCTCAACACTTTCATACAGGAAGGGGGGTATGCCGCCGTTAAAGGCTCACAGGATTGTGTGCGGGAGATGGTCGCTGAAGACAAGCGCCGCGGTGATCTCGTCGTCAGGAGAATGAACGCCATGCCTGGCGTCAGTTGCAGGATGCCTGAAGGGACCATCTATGCTTTCCCGGACGTCTCGGCCACGGGAGTGCCGTCCGAGCAGATCGCCAATGAACTCCTGGAACAGGCGCACGTGGTCGTGGAGGAAGGCACCTTCTACGGCGACACCGGCGAAGGCCACCTGCGCATCTGCTTCGGTGCCGAACCCATCGAACGCATTGGAGAGGCCATGGACAGGCTGGAAGAATACTTTACCAGGCTGATGCAGGAACGGGGACAGATTTAAAATCTGTCCCCAATTCATGGGGTCAGAGTAAGCTTACTCTGACCCCTTATATCCCAGCTTAGATAAACGGCAATACGTCCCGCAGGTTGGCCAGGGTCAGTTGTTCCCGCTGGTCCTCGTCCAGGTAGGGGATGCCGATACCGTATTCCTCCCAGCGCGCCCGTATTTTTTCCTCCAGTTCCGGTTCCAGTTTGCCCACCGGCGGGAAGCTCCGGCCGCCCCAGTCTTCGTTTTCGGCCAGTTCCCAGTTGCGGGTGGCGTCCACCAGCACCCGGGTCCACTTGCCGGTGCGAAAGCGCGGCATATCCGGAACGTCGTGGGAGACGGAAGGGTCGAGCGGCGAACCGAAGGTCGGGCCGACCATCATTACCTGGTCCATGCCGGCGTTGACCCGGAACGCGATCGCCCATTCCAGCGCCAGGGGGTCGCGGATATCGATGTCTTCCTCCACTACCAGCACGTGTTTGAAAAACCACTGGGCCGCGCTGGTTCCCCATAAAGCCATGGCCACCTGTTGCGCGTGGCCGCGGTACTGCTTGCGAATCTGCACCACGATGTGCGTGCCGGTCGAGACGTGGGGGCACCAGACGTCGGTGACGCCTACCACGCCGGCGGCTTCCAGCATGTTCCAGAAGATGGCCGACCAGCTATAGGAGCAGAGTATCGAATCCTCGGACGGGAAACCGGGACGGCAGCCCTCCAGGGTGCCGCGCATGATTGGGTTGTCCCGGTGCGTGATGCAGGTCACTTCCAGGGCCGGTTTGGGTGAGGGCGTGCCGCCGGCGTAGCCGGGGTATTCGCCGAACGGGCCTTCCATGCGGTAGTTCTTGGGGTTCGGGTCCAGGTAGCCTTCGACGATGACCTCGGCGCCCGCGGGCGCCACCAGGTCCACGGTTTCACACTTGACCAGTTCTATGGGCCGGCTCAGGATGGCGCCCATCATGTCCCATTCGCACACGTGGCGCGGGAACGGGCTACCGGCGCAGAACGGCACCACGTCATGGGCGCCGTAAGCGATGGCGACAGGCATTTTCTCCCGGTTCTGCCGGTAACCCGTCAGGTGTCCACCGCCGCCCTGGGTCGGCAGCATGACCTTGGCGATATGGTTCCTGTCCACGACCTGGCCGCGATACAGGCCGATATTCTCACGACCGGTATCCCGGTCCCTGGTTATGACGCCGCAGAACGTATCCAGGTAACGCCCCCCGTCCAGTTCCTGCCAGATGGGCGCGGGGAACTGGGTCAGGTCGATTTCATTGCCCGTCAGTATGTGTTGCTTGACCGGCGAGTCCCCGACAATGACCGGCTCCACGGGATTGGCGTAGGTCTGTTTCAGGTGGCGTACGGTAGCCTTGTCGGTGGTTTCCGGCGGCAGATCCAGCAGCGCGCACAGTTGCCGTTTATTGCCCAGCCCGCAGGTGACGAAACGGGTCGAACGGGTGTCCTGGTAATCCTTAATGTTCTCGAACAGCAGGGCGGGGCCTGCCAGTCCCAGGTTGACGCGGGTGATCGCGCCCAGTTCCAGGTTCGAGTCCACCTCGCATTGAACCTGCCTGAGCTGATCAGCCTCGTGCAACTGCCGCAGCCAGGACCGCAGGCTGACCTCGCCTTCCGCCAAAGGACCCAGGCCGGCGTCGAGATCGTCCGAATCCATCATCGCAACAGCGAGTTGTGCTGGCATGGTATTTCTCCGGGTGTACAGGTAACAGTGCCGAGCCTGTTATCATACCAGTATGAAAGCGTTGATGTATGAACAACATGGCGGGCCGGAGGTGCTGCAATACCGGGACGTGTCCGACCCGGAACCCGGTCCGATGGACGTCGTGATCAAGGTTGCATTGACGACCATCAACCGGCTGGACGTGGTGCAGCGCAACGGCTGGTTTACCGTGCCGGGCTTCACCCTGCCGCACATCTCCGGGATGGACGTTGCCGGAACGGTGCTGGACACGGGCACACGGGTCACCCGGGTGAAACCGGGCGACCGGGTGCTGGTCAATCCCTCCATGACCGAAGTACCGGAAGGCTCGAAGCTGGCCGGCATGGACGATCTCTACGGTAAGCTGGGTGTCATAGGCAGCACCTTTCCCGGCGGCTATGCGGAGCAGTGCCTGGCGCCGGAGACTCACCTGTACTCCATCCCCGACGATATGACGTGGCAGCGCGCAGTAGTGTTCCCCACCTGCTGGATGACTGCGCACCATGCCCTGTTCGAGACGGGACAGCTCAAGGCCGGCGAGACGATGCTGATACATGCCGCCGGCAGCGGGGTATCCATCGCCGGCATCCAGTGGGCAAAGCAGGCGGGGGCGACCGTCCTGGCCAGCGCCGGCAGCGGAGAAAAATGCGAGCACGCTCTGGAACTAGGCGCCGATCACACCTGCAATAACCGCACCGTGGACGTGGCGGCATGGGCCCGAGACATGACCAGCGGCGCTGGCGTCGACCTGGTACTGGACCACGTGGGCGAGGCTCTGTGGGAAGCCTCGCTGCTTGCGCTCAGGCCCCGCGGACGCCTGGTGATCTGCGGTGCCACCTCAGGCGATACGGCGCGTATCCCCAGCCTGGGCCGCCTGTACGGCATGGGCCTGCAGATCCTCGGGTCGGATGCTTTTCGCTACCAGGAATTTGGAGAAGTCTGGGAGCGTTACTGCGCAGGCGGCTTCCGGGCGGTGGTGGACAGCGTATTCCCCCTGGCCGAAGGCGCAAAGGCCCAGGAAAAACTCCTCAGCAACGATTTTTTCGGTAAGATCCTGCTGGAACCCTGAACGGAACAGCTACTCCCAGGAGTACCTCACCGATCCGATCACCTCCCGCGGCGGGATGTACTCGTTGCTTGTAGTCCACAGTCCATACGGGTTGGTGAAGACGTTGTTGATGCCGTCTTCGTCGAACACATTGGTCACGCTGAGGCTGAAACTGAGCGGCATGTTGCCCACGTCATAGTCAAAGTAAAGATTGACGATATCGTAGCTGGGCACGGTATCGACCCGGGGATGATTGAATATGCGGGCCTGGAACTCCCCCCGGTGGACATACTCCAACCGCGAACTCAGCACGGAACCGTCAGCGAAGTTATGGGTATTCGTCAGCGCGACGCGCGCCATGAGGTCCACCAGCTTCGGCGGTTCGTTGCCCCTGAGATTGTTGGCGTTGTTCATCCGGATGCGTTCATCGACCGCGTCTGGAGTAAACAGGCCCAATACGAAAAGACTTGTCGCTGCACGAAAATCTTCCACGTCGAGAGCGAACACATCCGATTTCACCTTGCCGTCCTGCCAGGCCAGCATGCCGTCAAGCTGCCAGCCGTCGGCCAGCAGCCAGTTCAATTCGGACTCGATGCCGTATTCCTCCGTCTCGGGAATGGTCCAGGTGCCGCCGGCAAACGGCGCCGGGTCCTCGTAGGTGAACTGCAGGTGTTCGTGGTCGTAGTAGAAGGCCGTGACGTTCAGGCGCACACGCCCGCCCAGGAAGGTGTTGCGGGTGCCTATCT
>VYCZ01000326.1:0-10317 GCA_009843675.1 Gammaproteobacteria bacterium
TTTTTTTTCGGAAAATGACTTCTTGGAAATCTGCGGCTATGGGGATACCGCCCCTGAAGCTTTGTATGATGTCATAAAAGATATCGCTTATTACTATGAATATTATGGAAACCTTAATGAAAACGAGGTGACAGGACACGGTGTTACAATCAAAAATCGGTTTCTTGACTTGTAATCTGTCAGGAATATCTCATGGAAAGAGAAAAAATAGCGTCCGCGTTACTGAAAAAAGGCTTCATAGAGGACAGTAAAGGTCGTAATCATCGAGACTTTCATCACCAGATCAATGGAAAAAGAACCGGGGCACGAACCAAACTTTCCACTCATATATTTATGTATCATCCTGATAGTGAGCAGCGGGGTTCCTGCCGCTGGTGAATCAGGCCGCTTTTCCGGCATCGAAGGTGAATACCACGGGACTATCAAGCGGACTGAAATGACTCTCTGGGCGGCGATGATTGCCGGTCAGGGAGAAGAAGAGCGGGGTCTGGCTTTGATGTTCTTCCCTTCTGCGCAACGCCAGGCGCAGGAGGACCGCCTGCGGCGTATGACCGATGCATTGCTTGCCCCCGGGCAGGGCAGGTGTGACCTGGTAAAGGTCTATGACCAGGTGTATCGTTCCGCACATGGCCCCGGCCTGGTGATTATCCACGGCGGTTGGGAGCAGCAGCCTGAACTGAGCATCGGCCGGCTCCCTCAGGGTTACTGGATGATGAATGACGAGTACATTTTTCTGCGCGGGCGGGAGTACATGGTCAAGCAGGTCAGGCGCAGCGAGGATACCGGCGAGTTGAAATCTTTGCGGCTTACCCGGACGGGGTTTATCCAGAATTTTTTCGATAACCCGAAATTACGACTTGAGAGGGTTGAGACAGAGGCCGATGAACTTCGGTTGCTGGCGGACTACGTGAGGGCGAAATCCAGCGCCCTCAAGGCCCTGGATGCGGCCCTTGAAGGCGTGCCCCAGGAGTCGGTGCTGCCTTGCCCCTGACCGATGCAAAAACGCCATAACATTGTCTTTCTCTGTTTCTGCGCCGCGTTTATCTGTTATATCGACCGGGTAAACATATCGGTCGCCATCATCCCCATGCAGGAGGCCTTCGGCTGGTCCGATACCACCAAGGGGTTCGTGCTGTCCTCCTTCTTTATCGGTTACATGATCCTGCAGGCGCCCAGCGGCTGGCTGGCAAACCGGATCGGCGGGAAGCTTGTCCTGGGTTTTGCCGTACTCTCCTGGTCTGTCTTCACCATATTGACGCCGGTCGCGGCGATGATATCCCTTCCCCTGCTGATAGCTGTCCGCATCGCCATGGGTCTGGGCGAAGCGGCAATGTTCCCGGCCTCCTTCAGCCTGTTTTCACACTGGGTTCCCGAAGCTGAGCGTTCGCGTTCCATGGGTTTGCTGGCCAGTGGAATTCCCCTGGGCACCTTGTTTGCGCTGATTACCACGGGCTGGATCGTGACCCGGTACGGGTGGCCCTCCGTATTTTATATATTCGGCCTGTTCGGCGTGGTCTGGGCTGCCGTCTGGTATTTCAAGGCTACCAGTTATCCGGGTGAGTATCCCGGGATTACCGCTGAAGAACTGGAACTGCTGGGGAGTTCGGCGGATGATAAACAGGAGCCCGCAGACATTCCCTGGAAAAAATTACTGTCGCACAGGGCCGTACTGGTTATATTCATCAATCATTTCTGCACCAACTGGGGGCTCTATATGATGCTGGCCTGGTTGCCCAGTTACTTCCGCGATGTGCAGTCTCTCAGTGTTACCGGCGCCGGGTTCTATTCCGCGGCGCCGTGGCTGACCATGTTCGTGATGACCAATATCGCGGGCTGGGCCGCGGACAGGCTCTTGAAACGCGGCAGCAGTATCACCTTCGTTCGCAAGCTCATGCAGGTCTGCGGATTGTTCGGTTCGTCTGTTTTTTTCCTGCTCGCGCTGCAAGCGGACACACCCCTGGTCGCATTGTCGGTGATGTGCGGGGCGCTTGCCTTTATCGCGCTCACGTTCTCGGGCTACGTGCCGAACTTCCTCGATATCGCACCACGCTATGCGGACGTCCTGATAGGAATTTCCAACACGTTTGGCACCATCCCCGGTATTATCGGCGTTGCCCTGGCGGGCTGGCTGCTGGACCAGACCGGCAGTTATGCCGGCGTCTTCATGATTGTCGCCGCCGTACAGGCATTCGGCGGGATCCTCTGGTTACTGTTTGCCACCGGAGAGAGGGTGATCGATTAATACTCCCCGCTGTCTGCCGGTTGGCAGGCCGTCAATCGGAATATTTTTTCCACAGGCCCAGCGACCTGCGGCATGCCTGGGCCAGGTACAGCGCGTCGGTGCCGATCGCAAAGAATTGCGCGCCCTGTTGCCTCCAGTAGCCCAGGGGGTCTTCCTGCAATGCCAGGATGCCGAAGTGCACGCTGTTTTTAAGACATACGGACATAACCTGCTTCCCGATCTCGAGGATGCGCGGGTGGTGCATTTCACCGGGGAACCCCAATACCTGGGACAGGTCGCCGGGCCCAATGAAGAGCAGGTCCACCCCTGGGACTGCGGCGATTTCTTCGATATTTTCAACCGCCTCCACTGTCTCGACCTGGATCATCACCATGATTTCCCTGTTGGCGGTTGCAGCGTAATCAAGCATGTTGACGCCGTAACCACCGGCCCTGCCCGGTCCCAGGCCGCGTATGCCGTCGGGCGGGTAACGGCACAGGGCAACGGCTTCCTTGACCTCATCCGCCGTGCGGATGCGCGGGAACAGGATGCCTTCGGCGCCGCCGTCCAGCGCCCACTGTACGTTTGCCGCGCTGGTCTCGGCGAGCCGCACCAGTGGCGCCGCGCGTCCCCGGTCGATGGCGCGGAGCATTTCCAGGGTAGTCTCCGGCCCGATGTTCGAGTGTTCGGCGTCAATCAGCAGGAAGTCGAAGCCGGCCTGCGACAGCATCTCCGCGGCATCGGGAGACCTGAGTCCAAGGAATACGCCGGCCACGGAGCGCCCGGCTTCCAGTTTTGCCCTGAGTTTCATCCGTTTTGCCGCGATATTTCCTCAAGGCCGCGCCTGACCAGCGCTTCCACCATCTGCCGCCGGTAGGCGCCTGTGGCGCGGAAGTCGTCGATGGGACGTGATTCCCTGGCCGCGGTCGCCGCCGCGGCATTGATGACGGCTTCATTCAGGGTTTCACCCCGGAGCAGGGATTCTGTTTCCGGCGTGCGCATGGCCACCGGCGCCACCGCGCCCAGGGCGATACGGGCCTGTTCCACTTTATTCTGCTCAAGTTTTACCGTCATGGCGAGGCTGACGATGGATATGGCGTCGGCCTTGCGCTTGCCCAGCTTGTAATAGAACCAGCGCTCATCCTCTGCCGGATGGGGAAATTCGATTGCGGTAAGCAGTTCGTCCGACCGCAGGGCGGTACTGCGCACGCCCCGGAAGAACTCCTGCAAGGGCAAGGTGCGGCGTCCGCGCGCGGCGCTGTCCAGTTCGGCCACGGCGTCCAGCGCCAGCAGCGGAGGGGAGATATCCGCGGCGGCTGAAGCATCGCACACGTTCCCACCTACCGTAGCCAGGTTGCGGATAAGCGGCCCGGCAAACGCCACGCACATGGGATGCATGAGGCCCTGGACTGCTCCCCCGGGGCGCCACTCGAGCAGTTCGGCAAAGGTGACGCCCGCGCCCAGGCGTACGCTGCCGTTGGTTTCCGATATCGGCGCCAGTTCCTCAAGGCCGGTCAGGTCCACTACCAGGTCGGCTTCCAGCGGCACGCGTTTCAGGTTCACCATGATGTTGGTGCCGCCCGCGAGGGGCACGACGCGGCCGCCTTGCGCCAGTGCCTGCAGGGCTTCCTGCAAATCCCCGGGGCGGGTGAATTCGAAATCGTTGGTCATGTTTTGCGTTCGGCAATCAGCGCGGAAACCTGCTCCGGGGTCAGGGGCAGGCGCGAGACATCGACGTCCAGTGCGTCGGCCAGGGCATTGGCTATGGCGCCCGTCGGCGGCGCGATGGGGGGTTCGCCGACACCCTTGATACCCATGATGCCGTCAACTGCCGGCTGTTCCACCAGGATGGTCTGCGTCGGCGGCATGTCTTCGGCTGAAATCAGCAGGTAATCCGCAAAGCTCGGGTTCAGCACCTTGCCGTCCACTTCCCGCAGTTCCTCCATCATCGCCAGGCCCAGGCCCATGGCCACGCCGCCTTCTATCTGGCCTTCGCAGCCGGTCGGATTCACGGCCTTGCCGACGTCATGGACTGCGGCGTAACGTTTCAGGTCGATCTCGCCGGTCGTCTCATCCACGGCCAGTTCCACCGCGTGGGCGCAGAAACTGGGCGCCGGGAAGCCCCCGATGGGATGTTCTTTTGTCGTGGGAGGCTGGTCGTCCAGCAGGGAGGACACGCCGATCATCGGGCCGCCATGTTTCTTGTGGCGGTTGTAACAGATTTCAGCCAGGCCGATAGCGTTGCTCGGGTCGCCGCGCACAAAGACCCGGCCGTCTTTGAGCGCCATGTCATCCGGCGCCGCCTCCAGCCGGTCGGCGGCCTCATTCAGTAACTGGCGCTTGAGGTCAAGCGCCGCTTCATACGCGGAGCGGGCAATGGTAAAGGTCATCCGGCTGCCGCCGTGGCCGTGGTCCCAGGGCAGGGTGTCGGTGTCGCCGCGCACAAGCTGGATGGAATCAACCGGCACGCCGAGACCCTCGGCTGCCATCTGCAGCACGCTGCTGGTCAGGCCGCCGGTACCCATATCGACACAACCGGAAATGAGCCTGAAGGTGGCGTCTTCGTTGGTCTCGATCAGCGTCTGGGTACCCCATGTGCCGCTGACCCACCAGTTGCAGGCCAGGCCTTTGCCGGACCCCGGAGGGCAGGGCTTGTCCCATTCCACCGCGTCCGCGGCCTTCTGCAGGCACTCCTTCAGGCTGACCGCCGCCAGCGGTTGTCCCGTGCAGGTGGCGTCCCCGTCTTCCCAGGCATTCTTCAGCCGGAAGGACAGCCCATCCATGCCGACCGCGCGCGCCACCTTGTCCATGTGAGTCTCCACCGCGAACGCCATCTGCGGTCCCGACGGGCAGCGGATGGAACCCTTGGGCACGTTATTGGTGTAGGTGACGAGACCGGTGATTTCCAGGTTGGGTATACGGTAAGGACCGCCGGCCATCAAGCTGCCCAGGGCCGCGGTATTGGGTCCGTAAGGCCCGTAAGCGCCGGTATTGAACAGCATGCGCACCTGGTGCGCGACCAGGGAGCCGTCTTTCATGACACCGGTTTTGATGCGCACCTTCGACGGGTGGCGCAGCAACATTGCACCGGCCATCTCCTCGTCGCGGCTCAGGGTCATCTGCACCGGCAGTCCGGCCCGCTCCGCCAGCAACACAACATAGGGTTCAACGACGGGAAACAGCTTGCCGCCGAACCCGCCGCCGATGTGGGTCGGCACGACCTTGAATGTACTGATGGGCCGTTTCAGCGCCTTTGCCAGGTAGCTGCGCACCGCGAAGGGTTTTTGCGTAGTGGTCCATACCGTGATACGGCCTGTCGGTTCCGTCATGGCCGTGGCGCTATGGGGTTCGATGGCGCCGGCATGGGCCTCCGGCGTATGGTAGGTCCCCTCGACAACCTGGTCCGCTTCCGCAAATCCCTGCTCCACGTCGCCGTCGCCGAATTCCAGCCGGTAACACAGGTTGCCCTTGCGCTCCGACTCCCAATCCAGTTGGTAGGCGTTCTGGTCCTCGTGCACCAGCGGCGCATCCTCGGACATCGCTTCCTCGGGGTCGAATACCGCGGGCAGTTCCTGGTAGTCGACCTTCACCAGCGCAGCCGCTTCCCGCGCCGCGTCGGGCGTGTCGGCCGCGACGGCAGCCACAGGTTCCCCCAAATAACGCACTTTTTCCAGGGCGAAGACGCGCTGGTCCTGCAGTTCGTAACCGTAGTATCCCATTTCAATGTCCCGGCCGGTGACCACCGCCCTGACGGCCGGGTGGTTTACCGCTGCCGACGTGTCGATGGACAGGATGGTGGCATGCGGGAACGGACTGCGCACGAGCGCGCCGTAGACCATGCGCGGCAGGCGCACGTCTTCGGCGTAGACCGCGCTGCCGGTGACCTTTTCCACCGCGTCGGTGCGCACCATGCGGGCGCCTATGGCGTCATCGTTACCGTTGGCGGCCTGCGTATCGAGCGTCCTGTCACGCAATGCCCGTGCGGCGTCGAAGATCTTGGTGTAACCGGTGCAGCGGCACAGGTTGCTGGATATCGCCACCCGGACTTCCTCCTCATCCGGCTCGGGGTTGCGGTTGAACAGGTCTTTCAGGGACAGTACCATGCCCGGGGTGCAGAAACCGCACTGGATACCGCCGCATTGGACCATGGCCTGCTGCACCGGGTCCAGCGCGCCCGGCTTGCCCAGTCCCTCGATGGTGGTGATCTCCCGTCCCTCGGCCTGCAACGCCAGCACCATGCAGGAGTTTACGGCGTTGCCGTCCAGCAACACGGTGCAACTGCCACAGTCCCCGGTGCCGCAGCCTTCTTTCGTGCCGATCAATCCGAGGTCGACGCGCAGGGCATCGAGCAGGCGGGTGCGCGGGGTGACGTCAATGGTCTCGGCGCGGCCGTTGACAGTGAAGTTAAGCCCCTTTTTTTTCATTGCAGGTATCTGCGTACCGCCTTCAGCACCAGGGGCCAGGTGGTGCTGTTCGGATTGATGACTTCGAAATGGCCGGATTCAGAGGCCATCACGCGTTCTATCGTGTCATCGCCGATGGCGCGGGCAGCGGTCACGTAGGCTTCGCCGAAAGGCGTCCAGTCTGTATCGTGCACACCCATCAGCGCGGTGTGCCTGACGCCGATAGGAGCCATACGCGCCGGTTCGACGTAGGCATAACGGTCGGGATGCTCATCCGGCGATCCGTGCATCAGCCTGTCTATCACGTTGTCGCAGGTACCCTGCTGGTGCAATTGCGTGAGCGCCGCAGCCGGTGCCAGCGCTACGACGCCCGCCGGCAGCAGTGGATCAGCCAGGTATAAATCGTGGTCAGAAGGAATTTTTGCCCGAGCCCCGGCCCATAGCGCCAGGTGACCGCCGGCGGAATGTCCCATCACGACTACCTGCGTAACGTCGAGCGGATAATCCGTGGCCAGGGTCTTCACATGATCGATACCCGAACCGATGTCAAGCAAGAGGCCCGGATAGGTGCCGCCCGGGTTGCCTACCCGGCGGTATTCCAGGTTCCATACCGCGATGCCCTCGTCCCGGAGCGCCCAGGCCAGGGGCCGGGTGGTGGTGATGTCATACATGGCCAGCCAGCAACCGCCGTGAATGAATACGACGACCGGGAACGGCCCGTCACCCTCGGGGACGTGGAGTTCGCCGAATTGCAACGGGTCGCTGCCGTAGTCAATCTTCGCTCCCGGTTCGCCTGCAGACAACTGCGCCAGCAGGTCTTCCACCGTCATGATGTCCGCCTGTGCGGTGAACAGCCCCGAGCAGAGCCAGAGGACCAGCGCGCCAAGTCTGTATTTCAGTTTCATTGTTTCCTCCCCTTATGTCGGGCAGTTTATTTTCTTTAACATATTGTGACGAGTCGACCGGACGCCAACCTGCACGCCGTTATATTACTATCTTTTTCTGTTACTTTCTTTTGTCATAATCCCCGTATATGATTCAATGACACGGTTTCCACCAAGACAGGAGGGTATACAAGAATTAATACGGTTGACACAGTTCTCCGGGACAGGCCGCGCGCCATTCTCGTTCATATCAATTTTCAAAACCGGCGTTACAATGAAGAACTGCAGGAATTCGTGCAGTTGACCGGGTCTTCGGGGCTGGTGCCTTCCGATACGATTACCGGGAACCGTACCAGGCCGGACGCCAAATTTTTTATCGGTTCCGGTAAAGTGGAGCAAATCAGGCAGTCAGCCGCGGCCCATGATGCGGATATCGTGATATTCAATCACGGATTATCCCCGGCCCAGGAGCGTAACCTTGAAAAGGAGATAAATTGCCGGGTGCTCGACCGTGTCGGCCTGATCCTTGATATTTTCTCCCAGCGGGCCAGGACCTATGAGGGCAAACTGCAGGTTGAACTGGCGCAATTGCAGCACTTGTCCACACGCCTGGTCAGGGGCTGGTCGCACCTGGAAAGACAAAAAGGCGGTATCGGCCTGAGGGGGCCCGGAGAAACCCAGCTCGAAACGGACAGGCGCCTGATCGGCAAGCGCATCAAAACGATCCGCGGCCGGCTCGACAAGGTAAAAAGCCGGAGGGAGCAGGGCAGGAGGTTGCGGCGGCGCAATAATGCCGCCGTCGTATCCCTGGTGGGCTATACCAACGCCGGGAAGTCCACACTGTTCAACCGCCTGACCGGCGCGGACGTCTATTGCGCCGACAAACTCTTCGCTACCCTGGACCCGACTATCAGGAAATCCCGCCTGACAGATGAACTATCGGTGCTTTTCAGTGATACGGTGGGTTTTATCCGCCATATCCCGCATGACCTTGTGGAGTCTTTCCATGCCACCCTGGATGAGATAAAAGGCGCTAACCTGCTGTTGCATGTGATTGATATCAATGATGATCATCGGTCGCGCATAGACGAAGTGAACCAGGTGATTGAAGAGCTTGGCGCAACCGCCATTCCCCAGATACTCGTATTCAATAAAATCGACCAGGCCGGCAACGGGCATGGCAACGGGCATGCGCAGGCAAGGACCGAGCACGGCATCAACGGCAGTTGCGCACGCGCATGGGTATCCGCCCTCACCGGCGCCGGTATCCCGGAGCTGGAGCGTCTCATACACAGTGAACTCGGCTGATTTCCGGACGGTAGTTTGGGCAATGTGATAAACTGTTTTGATATTTTTTTGATTGTTAGAGGCAAAACCGTATGAGTTGGAATGAGCCACCGGATAATAGAGGTCAGGACCCCTGGGGCAACCGGGGCAGGGGGGAAGGTCCGCCTGACCTGGATGATATCATTCGCAAGATGCAGGAGGGCTTCGGCGGGCTGTTCGGCGGGAAGCCGTCCAGGCAGAAGAAAGAGCGCAAGGGCTTCCCGTTCTCCTGGCTGATCGTCGTAATCGTACTGGTGCTGCTGCTGTTGGTGGACATCACCTACCTGGTGGACCAGCAGGAACGCGGCGTGGTGCTGCGTTTCGGCAAGTATGAGAGAATCCTGCAGCCGGGTCTGAATTTCGTCTTTCCGAGTCTGATTGACAGGGTGGTAACGTTGAACGTCGGCCAGGTGCGCTCCATCACCCATAAAGCTTCAATGCTGACCCAGGATGAAAACATCGTGGACGTGGAGGTGGCTGTGCAGTGGCGCATCGTTGACCCTGCGGACTTTATCTTCAACGTGAAAGACCCGGCGTTGACGTTGCGCCAGGTCGCGGAGAGCGCGGTACGCGCGATTATCGGCCAGAGCAAACTGGATTATGTGCTGACCGAGGGCCGCAGCGAGATCGCCCAGCAGCAACAGTTGCTGATGCAGGAAATACTCATTGAAGACTACAGGTCGGGCATTCTGGTCGTCACTGTTGAAATGCAGCCGGCCAAGCCGCCGGAGGCGGTAAAGGCAGCGTTTGACGATGCCATCAAGGCCAGGGAGGATGAGCAGCGCCTGGTCAACGAGGCGGAAGCCTATCGAAACGACATCCTGCCCAGGGCACGCGGCGCCGCGGCCCGGGTGCGTGAAGAGGCAAGCGCGTACAAGGCCTCTGTCATAGCCAGGTCAGAAGGTGATGCGGCGCGATTTGAGCAGTTACTGACCGAGTATGAACGGGCGCCGGAAATCACCAGAAAGCGCCTGTACCTGGAATCCATTGAGTCTGTCATGTCCGGCACCAACAAGGTATTGATGGACGCCGAAGGGGGGAACAGCCTGATGTACCTGCCCCTGGATAAACTGATGCAACCCCGCAGTTCGGGCACACTGAACCTGCCCCGGGGAACCAATAACGACAGCCCAGCGTCCCAGACCGTGAGAGACATCGCTGAGCGCGCCGCCAACCGGGCGCGGGGAGCAAGATAACCATGTTGCGAATTATTCTACCTATTATCCTGCTGGCCGTAGTCGCTTATTTTTCGCTGTTCAGGGTACAGGAGTACGAGCAGGCCATCGTGTTCCAGTTCCGTGAGATTCAGAAGTCCGACTATGAGCCGGGACTGCATTACATGATTCCCGTCATTAATACCGTGAAGAAATTCGAGAAGCGCCTGCTGAACCTGGACCAGGAACCCCAGCGGTTTCTCACCGTAGAGAAAAAAGACGTGATCGTCGATTATTACGCAAAGTGGTTCATCGCCGACGTTGAGAAA
>VYCZ01000326.1:10327-12519 GCA_009843675.1 Gammaproteobacteria bacterium
TGGCGACCAGGGGCGGTGACGTGGATTACGCAACCGGACTGCTGGGGCAGCGAATCAACCGCGCTCTGCGTGATGAATTCGGCAAACGCACCGTACAGGAAGTGGTGGCTGGAGAGCGCGGTGAAATCCTGGATGTCGTCGAAACCACCACTGACCAGTTGCGGGACGAACTGGGAATTACCATAGTGGACGTGAGAACCAAGCGCATAGACCTGCCGGAAGAGGTAAGCGAATCAGTCTACGACAGGATGCGGGCCGAGCGGACCCGGGTGGCAAGGGATTTCCGCGCCCGCGGCGAGGAAGCGGCTGAGAGAATCCGGGCGGATGCGGACCGGGAGCGGGAAATCATCCTGGCCAATGCATACAAGGACGCGGAAACCGTGCGCGGCGAAGGTGACGCCAGCGCAACCGAGATCTATGCCGGTGCATTCGGCAAAGACGAGGAATTCTATACCCTGTACCGCAGCCTGAACGCCTACCGGACCAGCTTCAGCAATAACAGCGACATTCTGCTGCTTGAGCCGGATTCCGACTTTTTCAGGTATTTCAACAACTCCCAGGGTGAATAACCGGGAACGCCCGGCACGGGCCGGCAGCCATGTGGACGGAACTGCTGAGCGCCATTGCGCTGGTTTTCATCCTGGAAGGGATCATGCCTTTCCTGAACCCGAACTGGATAAAGCGGGTATTTCAAGCGGCGTCGCAACTGGATAACACCAGCCTGCGGTTCGTGGGCGTCAGCAGTATGCTGATCGGCGTAGTTCTGTTATATATCGTACGCTGAGTTAATATCCAGCTTTTTCGTACCGATGAGATGAGAGCAAATGCAGGCTAAAAACAAATGGTTATTGCCTGAGGGAATTGAAGAGGTGCTGCCGCCCCGGGCAGCGCAGCTTGACGCCCTGTGCCGGCGTATCCTGGACCAGTTTTCCGGTTGGGGCTATGAACTGGTAATGCCGCCGTTGATCGAATACCTGGATACGCTGTTCACGGGCACCGAAGAAGACCTGGAATTGCAGACGTTCAAGGTGATAGACCAGTTGAACGGCAAACTGATGGGGATACGTGCCGATACCACCCCCCAGGTGGCGCGTATCGAGGTGCATAATCTCAAACGTAACAGGCCCAGCCGGCTGTGCTATATCGGTACTGTGCTGCACACTATGCCCGGCGGGCCGGGAGGCGCGCGTGCGCTACTGCAGACGGGAGCGGAACTATACGGCCATAAAGGCATCGAGAGCGATGCGGAGATTCTTGCGCTGATGCTCAAAACCCTGCAACTTTCGGGCCTGCATGACATCCATGTCGATATCGGCCACGTGGGGATCATGCAGGGATTGACAGGCCCCATGCAACTTGACGCCGATCGGGAAGCCCTGCTGTTCAGTTGCGTGCAGAGAAAAGCGGCGGATGAACTGAAAACCATGCTGAAGGAGTGGTCCCTGGACGATGCATCCGGTGAAGCCCTGGTCAGCCTGATGGAACTGGAGGGGGATGCAGGCATACTGGATCAAGTCAGGGTTATCCTCAGGCCATGCGGAGAGGAATTGTGCGCATACGTGGACGAACTGGACAGGATTGCGGAATTGACTTCGCGCCAGGTCGGGAATGCGCCGCTGTATTTTGATGTGACCGAATTTCAGGGCTACCACTACCATACCGGCATGACGTTTGTCGCCTATATGCCGGGAGAGAGTGAGGGTATCGCCTTTGGCGGACGTTACGACAATGTGTGCCAGGCTTTCGGCCGGGCGCGTCCCGCGACCGGTTTCAGCACGGACGCGTTGAAGTTGTTCGATTTGGCTCAGCAATCGCACGTGCCGAAGAAGGGGATTTGCGCGCCTAATTCCGAAGTCCCCGGGTTGTATGAGCTGGTGGACCGGTTAAGGGAAGAAGGGGAAACCGTGATTTACCGGCTGCCGGGAGATGGCTCTGAAACGGAATCGGACCCGGAGTGTTCGGATTGCGACCGGCAGATCGTCCTGGAACATGGGCACTGGCAAGTCAGGAAAATATAAATGCCCCTGAACGCTCAACCGGCAGGTCATAGTATCGTCGTGGTCGGCGCCCAGTGGGGCGATGAAGGCAAGGGCAAGATCGTTGATCTGCTGGCTGAACGGGTGCAAGGTGTTGTCAGGTTCCAGGGCGGTCACAACGCGGGCCATACGCTCGTTATTGACGGAGAGCAGACG
>VYCZ01000099.1:0-10329 GCA_009843675.1 Gammaproteobacteria bacterium
GAACCGGATTTCAGCGCCATTGCCCTGTCCGAACCCGGCGCGCTGGACCGTCCCGACGAACTGGCGCCTGCCGATGAGTTACGCGACATGGCCTTCGGGATGATACGGGTCCTCGATGAGGGACACCGGGCCGCTAGTCCCTGGAACCCGGAACTGCCCGCCGGCGCGTTGCGTGACGGGTTGCGGCACATGTCGATCACCCGTCTCTATGACGACCGTATGCTCAGGATGCAGCGCCAGGGCAAGATGTCGTTCTACCTGAAGTGCACCGGTGAGGAAGCCGTATCGGTTGCCCAGTGCATGGCGCTGGATGACGGCGACATGCTGTTTCCCACGTACCGCCAGCAGGCCCTGCTGATCACGCGCGGTTATCCCCTGCTGGACATGATGTGCCAGTGCCTGTCCAACGCCGGAGACAGGTTGCAGGGCCGGCAGATGCCGGTTATGTACAGTTCGGACGTACATAAATTTTTCAGTATTTCCGGCAACCTGGGTACCCAGTTTTCGCAGGCTGTCGGCTGGGCCATGGCCGCCGAGTACAGGAAGACCGGGGACATTGCCGCGGCCTGGGTGGGCGAAGGCACCAGTGCCGAGGCGGATTTCCACTATGCGCTCACCTTCAGTGCGGTATACCGCGCGCCGGTGATACTGAACGTGGTGAATAACCAGTGGGCCATATCCACCTCCCAGAACGTGGCAGGGGGTGATGCGAACCCGTTTGCCGCGCGCGCCATCGGTTATGGCATCCCCGGCCTGCGCGTAGACGGCAATGACTTTCTCGCCGTATTCGCAGCCACCCGATGGGCCGCGCAGCGGGCGCGCGCAGGCGCCGGCCCGACCCTGATCGAGCTGTACACTTACCGCGCCGCGGCTCATTCCACCAGCGACGACCCGGGCCGGTACCGGCCAGCCGACGAGTGGGAACACTGGCCCCTAGGCGATCCCATAGCGCGCCTGAACCAACATTTACTGGCCCGGGGTGAAGGGTCCGAGGCGGCACACGAACAGACGCAGGCGGAATTGGAGGACACGGTGAGCAGAACCTGGGAAGAGGCGCTCTCACTGGGAACCTTGAATGAAGGCCCGCGCCCGCCCGACTCGGCCATGTTTGAACACGTTTACAAGGAGATGCCGCCGCATCTCCTGGAACAGCGCCGGCAGCTTGAGGCAATAAAATGAATGCAGTATTAAATGTCGAGGACGGCCCGGCACTGCAACCTGCGGCAATAGAGGCGGCGCCCGGGGAAGTGCATGCAATGTCCATGATCCAGGCCCTGAACTCCGCCATGGATGTGATACTGGAACGGGACCCCAACGTGGTGATTTTCGGCGAAGACGTCGGCTACTTCGGCGGCGTGTTCCGCTGCACCGAAGGCCTGCAGCAGAAGCACGGCGAGGACCGCGTGTTCGATACGCCGATTGCCGAGGGCGGTATCGTGGCGACGGCGATCGGCATGGGCGTCAACGGCCTGCGACCGGTGGTTGAGATCCAGTTTGCCGACTATATTTACCCGGCCTTCGACCAGATTGCCAGCGAACTCGCCCGCCTGCGTTATCGTAGCGCCGGCCAGTTCTGGTCGCCGGTGACGATACGCACGCCCTGCGGCGGCGGCATCCGCGGCGGGCAGACCCACTCGCAGACACCGGAGGCCCTGTTTGCCCACGTCTGCGGCCTGAAGACGGTGATGCCGTCGAATCCTTACGACGCCAAAGGCCTGCTGATCAGCGCCATCGAGGACGATGACCCGGTCATCTTCTTCGAGCCCAAACGCCTGTACAACGGCCCGTTTGACGGCGACCCAGGCAAGCCGGCCGTGAGTTGGGACAGCCACGAAAAGGGACAGGTCCCCGCCGGCCACTACCGGGTGCCGCTGGGCAAGGCGGACATCGTGCGGGCCGGAAACGACGTAACCGTGCTGGCCTACGGTACCATGGTGCACGTGGCGCTGGCGGCAGCGGCGCAGGAAGGTATCGATGCCGAAGTAATCGACGTGCGCACCCTGATGCCTCTGGACATCGAAACAGTCTGCGCCTCCGTGTGCCGCACCGGGCGCTGCGTGATCGTACACGAAGCCACGCGCTTCTGCGGCTATGGAGCGGAACTCTCCGCACAGGTGCAGGAGCGTTGCTTCTGGAACCTGGAGGCGCCCATAGAGCGGGTGACGGGTTGGGACACACCCTACCCGCACGCGCAGGAATGGGCCTATTTTCCGGGACAGGCCCGGGTGGCCGCTGCGCTGCAACGGACCCTGGACGCCTGACCATGGCTGAGTATTCGTTCAAGTTGCCGGACCTTGGCGAAGGCACCGTCGAGTCGGAGATCGTCGCCTGGCGCGCCGGGGTCGGTGATGCCGTCGAAGCTGATCAACCCCTGGTGGACGTGATGACGGACAAGGCCACCATAGAAATCACCGCGCCGGTCACCGGCACCCTGGTCTCTATCGCCGGCGAGGCCGGCGATGTCATCGCGGTGGGCGCCGAGTTGGCGGTATTTGCCACAGGTGGCGACGCTCCCCATTCGTCATTCCCGCGCAGGCGGGAATCCAGTGAAATAACGGGTCACCCGGAGGGCGACACAGTATCCCACTGGATGCCGGAACAAGTCCGGCATGACGAGGTAGACGCGAGCGGCGAGCCTGCGCCCGTCAGGCCGCAGACCTCCCCCGCTATTCGCCGTCTCGCCAGGGAACGCGGCATCGATCTCAACGGAATAAACGGCACCGGGCCGAACGGGCGTATCACCCGCGCGGATATCGAGGCTTGCCCGGATCCGGCTGGAAAGCCCGCCGTGGTGGAATCCGGACCGGAAACAACCGGCGTCCATGAAATCAAGCTGGTGGGCCTGCGCCGCAAGATAGCCGAACAGATGAGCCTGAGCACAAGTCGTATCCCGCACTTCAGTTATGTCGAGGAAGTCGATATCACCGAACTGGAGCGACTGCGCCGGCAACTAAATGAGACGCGGCAGGAGGACCGGCCTGAACTCACCTACCTGCCTTTCGTCATGCAGGCCCTGGTGAAGGTAGCAAGTGAATTTCCCCAGTGTAATGCACACTTTGACGATGAGCGCCAGGTCATCACGCAATTCGATCCGATCCACATCGGTATTGCGGTGCAGACCGGTGACGGCCTGATGGCGCCAGTGATCCGGCACGTTGAAACCCTGGATCTGTGGCAATGCGCCCGGGAACTGCGCCAAGTGGCGGAAAAAACGAGAACCGGCAAGGCTCGCAGGGAAGAACTCACCGGTTCCACCATCACTATCACCAGTCTGGGCGCACTGGGCGGCATTGTTTCCACTCCGATCATCAATCACCCTGAAGTCGCCATCATCGGCATAAACAGGACGCAACAACGCCCGGTATTCCAAAATAACGGGGTTACCCCCCGTCTGATGATGAACATCTCATCCTCATTCGACCACCGCGTCGTTGACGGCCATGACGCTGCCTGCGCCATCCGGGCGCTGAAGCAATACCTGGAATTCCCGGCAACATTGTTCCTGCCTGAATCCTGATCAGATTTTCGGGGTCAGAGTAAAAATTCTGACGAATTTCTTACTCTGACCCCAAATATATAGTTGCGTGCCGATAATCAATATGGGTTAAACTGGTAGAGACGCAATAACTGGTGATTCACGGCGGATAATATCGATGATCGTCGAACAGATCTGGACCGGTAACGACTGGCGCAACTTCAATTACCTCATCGCCTGCCCTGACACCGGCGAGGCGCTGGCCATCGACCCCCTGGACCACGAAAAATGCTTGCTGCACGCCCAGGACCAGGGCTGGGAAATCACCCAGGTGCTGAATACCCACGAACACCATGACCACACAGGCGGCAATGCCGCGATGATAGACGCGACGGGCGCGGAATTGCTCGCCCACAAAAATGCCAGGGACAGGATTGTCGGGATAGACAGGCCGTTGTCCGCGGGTGATGTCATTAAAGTCGGCAGAACCGTGGAACTGGAAGCGCTGGATACGCCGGGTCATACCATGAGCCACATCTGCCTGCTCTCCCATACGGACCAGCCTGCCCTGTTCTGCGGGGATACCTTGTTCAACGCGGGAGCGGGTAACTGCCATAACGGCGGGCACCCGAACGAGTTGTACCTGACTTTTTCCGGCCAACTGGCGCTTCTGCCCGATGACACCCTGATTTATCCCGGCCATGACTATATCATCAACAACCTGCAGTTCACCCTGAGCAGGGAGCCCGGCAATTCAGACGCCCGGTCATTAAGGGATGAGTTGATCGACCAGGACCCGGATGACGCCCTGGTCACCACCCTTGGAATGGAAAAAACCGTCAACACCTTCTTCCGCTTGAGAAACCCGGAAGTCATAGAGAAACTGCGCGAAGATTTCCCCGATCTGCCTGCCGAACCCGACGAAAAAACGGTCTTCCTGAAACTGCGGGAGATAAGAAACAGCTGGTAAGGTGACGCTGTCTCCGACCTGGTTACTGCTTGCCGCCGACGGGTTGTTGATTATTCACGCCCTGTTTATCGCCTTTGTGGTTTTCGGGCTGATATTTATTATCGCCGGCCTGGTCAGGGGGTGGCGCTGGATCAGGAATCCCTGGTTCCGTTTCATTCATCTTGGCGCAATAGGTATCGTTGTCATACAGTCCTGGTTGAATATAATCTGCCCGTTGACGATCTGGGAAAATAGCCTGCGGGACAAAGCCGGCGAAGCAACCTACGCCGGTTCGTTTATCCAGCACTGGCTGCACAAGTTGATCTTCTACCAGGCGGAAGCCTGGGTATTTACGCTATGTTATACCGTATTCGGCGCGCTGGTGGTCCTGGCCTGGTACCTGGCGCCGCCCTCGTCCCCGCGCAGGCGAAATTAACGGGGGTCAAGCCCGGCATGACGAACAAGGCAATATCAGGCAACTTTCTTCAGGGTAGCCTCCAGGGCCTCCCCATGCTCATCCGCCAGTGCCGCGTCCCGTAATTCCCTGATCTTTGTCGCCGCTTTGGGCCGGTTGCGCAGGCTGTTCAGCGCCTCCATGATCCGGTTGAAGTTCGCTACGCCCCGTTCGTGCGTCTCGCCGTAGCCTTTTACCAGGCGCCGGCATTCGGCGGCTTCCACGGCCAGGTCGTAATCGTCGGCGGCGCAGTCCAGCACCGTAGCCAGCCACTTCTCAATGGCGGCGGTTTCCGTTTTGTAACGCAGGGTCGAACGGCGCGTGAACCGCCATCCGGCAAGCAGGTAAAGCAACAGGAAGCCGGACAGGCTGGTGGTGTTGATCTTCCTGCCGCGTCTGCAGAACAGGCCCAAAAAATTCCTCAGTATCGGTGTTTTCAGGTACAGGTAGCCTTTCCAGGCCGGCATGATGTCGCACAGCTCCTGTACCCTGGGGTGCATGAATTCCTGCCAGGTCACGACCTGGCCCTGCTCCGCCTGTACCTCTTTTCTCACCCTGTCAAAGCGCGTGGAGCGTATTTTCAGGTCCGCCACCCGGATCGCGTCTTCGTAAGCCATCGAGAGCGCCAGGTAACGGGCGGTCTCAACGGTCAACAGGTAGTCCCGGTCAGCACGATCCGCCCGCAGGACGGGTTGCAGCCTGTCCAGGTACTGATTGGCGTAACGGACGTCCTGGTAATCCGCCAGTTTGCTTGCGGCTGCCCGGATGATCTCATGGGTTTGCGGCGGGAACTCCGACCGGACCCGCTCCAGCAATGCCTGTACGTGCTCATGGACCGGCGCTTCGACAACGTCCGCGGCCGCCGGCCGCTCCTGTTGTTCCTGCTGCTTCTGCGCGTGTGCATAGCCTGCGTCAAACCCTTTCAGGTTGGCCTCAACCGCAACACCTCCCTCGGTGATGATCTCGGTAAAGGCTTCCCGGCCGAACGGCAGGGCGCCGGAACCGGCGGCCGCGCCCAGCAACACTGAACTGATGACGCTACCTGTCCGGCCGGCCAGTACATCCATGTCGAAACCGATGAAATGCCTGGCATTCTCCGTCACGGCTTCCATGATCCTGCCGGTATTCGCCCGCCCATCGCCCAGTGCGGTTTTCTCCCCGATGGCGTAGTCCCGATGGGTGGACACCAGAGCGGTGGTCATGTCCGGCGTGTTCAAGCCCCGCAATACGGCGCGCCCGCCCTCGATGAGTTCGCCGGCGATGACCAGGTCCACGCGCCCGGGCACCGGCATCAAGGCCAGCACCGCCGGGTCGTCCCCGACCGCATCCCGCGGGAAGAACTCCAGGTAGTAAACGGTCGCACCGGTGCGCTGGGCAACGCCGGGCACGGAGGTGGATTGCGCCAGGTAACCGGAACGCTCAGCCGCCTGGATCAGCCAGTTGCTGAGCACGCCGCCGCCCTGCCCACCCATGGCCAGGATGGCGATCTTGATGGGTTCGGCCTGTCCTGCCTGTGGGGCATCTGCGCCCTCCCGGTTAATTTTCTCCTGCTTCCATACTGGCAGGGAGGCGGAATGACCTTCCTGTCCCGCTCCGGCAGGGTCTGTCGTTGCAACGGTCCGTTTGCGGCGGAGCAGGTCCGACCAGGCCTGCAGCCTGCCTATGACGAACGAACGGAAGGCCGCCAATGCCCTGTCGGCAAGGTTAGGGTTATAGACGATATCGGCCTTGTAAAACGACGGGCACAGTACCGCGGCATGGGCCACCTCGCCGCAGACGCCGCACCCGACACAACTGTTGACGACGGTTGCTACCGGATCCTTTCTCAGGGGGTCGGGGTTGTCCTTGATGGTCAGCGACGGACATCCGGACAGCCTGATGCAGGAATGATCGCCGGTGCAGGTGTCTTCATCAATACCGAAGCGCTCCCGCACGTAGCGTTTATTCTGTTTAAGCAGGTTCCTTATCTGCGGTTTGATCCTCCGTTGACGGTTAAGCTGGCACTCTCCTTCCGCAACGATGAGTTTCGGACCCTTATCCCTGGTGGTCATGGCCTCTCTCAGGGCATGCAGGGATTCCTGGATATTGTAGGTATGGACTTTCCTGATCCATCTCACGCCCGCGCCCTTGAGCGCATCGACGATGGAAACCCGGTACTGGCGCCTTTCCGCATCGGCCTTCGATGATGGGATCCACTGGCCGCCCGTGGCCGCGGAATAGCCGTTATCGACCACCACGATGATGCCGTCATGCTCGTTTTCCACCGCGTTGCCGATCCCGGTGGCCAGGCCGTTGTGCCAGAAACCGCCGTCGCCCATGATGCTCATGGCGCGTTTTTCGTGGGGCACCATCAGGGCCGAGGCGCTGGACGGACCCAGGCCGTAGCCGGTGATGGTGTTGCCGATGTTGAAGGGGGCGACCGTGGCGAAGGAATGGCAACCGATGTCCATGCTTACCTGCAGTTTGCCGAATTCCTTCTCCAGCAACTTGACCGCGGAGAAGAACGGGCGTTCCGGGCAGCCGGTACACAGGCCGGACGGCCGTTGTGGCACCAGTTGCGCCAGTTCTTCCCGGTTCGCGCCGTTGGTCTTTTCCAACGGCGGAACGGTGACCGCTCCGGGTTCCCAGCGCGTCAGGAATTTGCGCAGCCCCTCCTCCATCAACTGGCAGGTATACTCCCCGGCCATGGTAAACACGTCCTTGCCGTGCACCCGGGCCTGTACGTCGTGGCGTCTCAGGATGGTGTTGATGTTCTGTTCCAGGTAGTCCGGCTGGCCTTCCTCCACCAACAGCACCGCCTTTTTGTCCCGGCAGAAACGCACCACCTCCGCATCCACCAGGGGATAAGCTACGTTCAGGATATACATGGGGATGGTGTTGTTGCCGAACACGTCGGAACATCCCACGTACTCCATCGCCCGGTTCAGGGTGTTGTAGAGGCCGCCGGGGACGATAATACCGATATCCTTGAAGCGGCCCTCTATCACGTCGTTCAGGCTGTTCTCCTCTATGAATTTCAGCGCCGCCGGCCAGCGTTGTTCGGTTTTTTCCGTCTCATGTTGATAGTTGAACGGGGGCAGGACGATGCGCTCCACGTCCCGCGCCGGGTCATCCAGGGCATCGGTCACGGTAAATGCCGGGCGCCTGTTGTCTTTGGTATTCAATACGCCGTGGACGTGGCAGGCCCGCACCCGCAGCTGCAGCATCACGGGTGTGGATGACGCTTCGGACAATTCAAAACCCTTCTCGACTATCCCGGCAATGTCGTTCAGGTTGGGTCTAGGGTCGAGCAACCACATCTGGGATTTCATGGCAAAGGCATGGGACCGTTCCTGCATGATGGATGCGCCTTCACCATAATCCTCCCCGATGATGATGAGCGCGCCGCCCCTGACCCCGGCGGAGGCTACGTTGGCCAGCGCGTCCGAGGCCACGTTGGTGCCGACGGTGGATTTCCATGCGACCGCGCCGCGCAGCGGGTAATTGATCGAGGCAGCCAGCATGGAGGCCGCAGCCGCCTCACTGGCGGACTGCTCGAAGTGGACGCCCAGTTCTTCCAGGATCTCCCTGGAATCGGAAAAAACGTCGATCAAGTGGCTGATGGGGGACCCCTGGTAGCCACCGATATAGGAGACGCCGGATTGCAGCAGGGCCTTGGTCACCGCGAGGATGCCCTCCCCGTGCAGTTCGTCGCCATCTCCCAGACGGAGCATCTGGACTTCTTTTGCGAAAGAGCGTTCAGCCATCGCGCTTATTCGGTGACGGCAAATACCCTGGCGGGGGAGCCGTCCATGCCGTCCAGGGGCAGGGGGATGCCGTACAAAGTGAACTCCCTGCCGTTGAGTTTGCCGATGTCGGTGAGCAACTGGATGATGATGGTCTTGTTGCCCAGCAGGGTCTTGTGGTTGCGTCCGGGCGGCTGGTCCGCCTCGATGCCGAGCCAGAACGGCGCCTCGGGGAAGCAGTCCAGGGCCACTGCCTTGCAGCCTTTCTCCACGATGTATTCCGCCGCGGTGGTATCCAGGAATATGGATTCGCCCCAGAATTCGTCAGTGCCCCAGGCCCGTTCGGTCCAGCCGGTGTACAGAACGGGGATGACGCCGGCATCGATCTCCACGCCGGTCCTGATGATCGCGTCGGCGGTAATGCGTTCCCGTCCCTTCAGGTGGGTCAGGGGCACTACCACGCCCTTGCCGATGGTGTGCTCCAGGGGGATCTGTTCCACCGTCCAGCCGCCGGACTCCAGGAAATGGCAGGGGGCGTCGATATGGGTGCCGATATGGGTAAGGATCTCCAGCCGGGACAGCATGTGCGGGGTGAACTCGAGGTTGTCGTCCAGTTCGATGTCGCGGCTCTCCAGGTATGCTTTCTGCACTTCTCCCATGCAGGACAACACCACGCAGCGAGTGGGATTCTCTTCATACTCGCGCAGGTTCGGGATGCCCTGCATGTGGCGATTGACTGGCAGTGTCAGGTCGATGACGGCCATGGTGTCCTCCGGTCGTAAAACTGTTTCAGTATATCACCTATCAACCGGTTCCAGCGATCGCAGGTAACGCCAGGTACGGTTTGCCCCGGACTGTTTCCGTAACGCATGCAGGTCGTCGGGCAGGTCCATGTCCCGGGCCAGGCCGGTGGGCTTCACAACGTTGAAGGGTATCCGGCGTTGTTCCGCTTCCTTGCGAAATTCATCAAAGCTGTTTTCGCCGTATTTCAATTCCATGGCAAGGGGCGGGGTGAACACCAGGCCGTTGGTGCCGCCGTCGTTGGCGGCGGGGCACAGGGTGACGCCTTCCCTGTGAACTCGGTCCAGGTAAACCAGGTCCCGTTCTTCGAGTTCCGGCACATCGGCGGGGATAATGAGTGTCTTGTGAGCGCTCTTGCCGGTGATATGTTTTATACCTTTCAGAACGTCCGCGGCATAACCACCGTCGGTTCCGGTGTCGAGTACGTCAACGCCTTTTGCGCGCGCCAACTCCATGACATCCGTATCGCAACTGACCACCGTAACGCCGCCGACCACGGCAGATCCGGCCAGGGTGTCGAGAATGTCTTCCAGCATGCACAGGCTGAGTTGCCGGCGTTGCTCCGGTGTCAATACACCGGCAAGCCGTAACTTGGAGTGCTCCAGCCGTTTTACGGGAATAATCACCCACATGCAGTTATCCGATACCAAAATCAGGGGTCAGAGTAAGAAATTCGCCAGAATTTTTACTCTGACCCCGAAATTTCATCAATGCCGGTGATGCGGATGCCGGAATGGGGGGTCTTGTAAGCCCGGTTGATATGGATAAGCAGGCTGGTCAGGGCTTCGGCAGCCGCGGCGTTGGCCAGTTTCCCGGCATTGATGGCCCGGCAACCGCTGTCTTCCACCAGTTGCATCACTTCCCTGCGGGTTTCCGGGTCGTCGCCGGTCACCAGGATGTCGCAATCTATCTCCACGTCCTGTTC
>VYCZ01000099.1:10339-10906 GCA_009843675.1 Gammaproteobacteria bacterium
GTTCCAGCAGGTTGGCGGCCACGTTGTGGTACGCCGCGGCAACCCTCGCCCGGTCACCCACCATCTCGCGCGTGATGACCGCGGCACTCCCGGCTTCCGGCAACTGGACCACTGCCACCTTCGGCGGCATGAGGGGCACAGTGGTGTCTATCAGGACCTGCCCGTTCAGGCCCGGGAGGATGCTGTCCAGGGTGGCCGCGTGGGCGGCATACGGTACGGTCAGCACTACGACTTCCGCCTGTTGCGTGGCAGCGAGATTATCGGTCCCCGTAATGGAACCGGCGCCGGGCTTCTTGTTCAGTTCCGCTGCCGCCTTCTGCGCCTTCTCCGCCACCCGGGAGCCGATGATCACCTCGTGCCCGGCCCTGGCCCAACGCCAGGCCAGTCCGTAGCCAAGATTGCCGGTCCCGCCCAGGATGGCTATTTTCCGCTTTTTGACCAATGTCGGGGTATAATGGATGTCGTACTGGGGGCTCGTCTAACGGCAGGACAGCGGACTCTGACTCCGCCAGTAGAGGTTCGAATCCTCTGCCCCCAGCCAATTCACAGTTTCAAAATGTTTCATTT
>VYCZ01000099.1:10916-12230 GCA_009843675.1 Gammaproteobacteria bacterium
TTTCCTGACCGTGGACGTGAAGATAGCACGAAACGGTCGCGTGGCAAAATCCTGGATATAGCGAATCCGTATGAACGGCAAGCCGCCTCATATCGGCCTGGGCGCCTATCCTTATGCGGCCTCTGTGGAAAAAATAAATCTATCCTCTTTTTTCTCATAAAAAAGAAAAGTAGTATATGGGACTGAGGACTGTTCCTTTGGACACATCAAAAACATTATGGAAATCGCACGCAATATCGTAGATACCTCCAAATTCAATCATGAGGCCGAACCGCCATACGAACTACGCTGGCAGGATTTTCAAATGGCAATGCAGGATGTGTATGATTTCTTTTTTGACGTAAACTCTCATCTCCTGAACAAGGGACTACAACGATTCGATGACATGCTGCGTCCCGCTATCATGTCCGGTTTACTTTCAGATATGTTGACTGCAAGTCTCGCAAGACATTCCCGCGTATTGATAGAAAATGAATATTTTAACGGTCATCCTGACCTGATCATGCAGGGTGTATATCCCGATAACGCAGTGAAAGCAGGCTCTGAGGGAGTAGAAATAAAAACCACAAGAAAAGCCGGGGGAGCCGTTGATACTCATGGTGCAAGAGATCAATGGATGTGTGTATTCGTTTATACGGTAGATACCATTTCGGAACCCGCTACTAACAGGCTACCGATGAGGTTTACAGAGGTCTACCTTGGAAAAGTAACAGTGGAAGATTTCCGAAAAAACCCCAGAAGTGAACTGGGGACGCGTACGGCCACGCTACATAGAGACGGCGTCAAGAAACTTCGGGATAGCTGGATATACAGGCTTTAGCGCTTCCATTTACCTTATATGCCGCCAGTCTGGGTATTGACTCACGCGCCACGGTAAAAAAACCAGTATCTTTTTCCACCCCGATACTGGCATAACCGACCGCCTCTGCTGCCGCCAGAGTAGAACCGGCGCCAGCAAAAGGATCCAGGACCACACCTTCGCCAAGGGGTAATGAAGCGTAAACAACCTGCCGCATGAATGCCTGGGGTTTGAGACTAGGATGTGGCGCAAGCGTCTTTTCACTTTTTCTGGTGGGCGATGATGCGATTACGTCACCGAAGGGCTTTTCTGCCAGCGGCCGGCGAAACCCGCCTGTTTTCCACTTTCTTAAATTGTCCTGGACACGCCCCTCCAGCGGTTTTCTGTAAACGATCCAGGGTTCCCACATCGAACGAGGCATTACACTGATCTCACTGAATTCCTCATGTGCCGCTTTCGGGCGATCACCGCCGCGCATAGTCATGGTAAGACGAACGATCTCTCCCCTCCTCTCC
>VYCZ01000062.1:0-1259 GCA_009843675.1 Gammaproteobacteria bacterium
ACCATGAAAAGCGGCCGCGGCGTCCGGCCAGCGCCGGTAGGGAATCACCATGCCGCCGATACCCGGCGCAATCCCCAGGGTAATCTCCGGAAACTGCAACCACGCGTCTTTCACGGCAACGATTCCATGACAGCGGATGGCCAGTTCCAGGCCGCCGCCCAGGGCCATGCCGTTCAAGGCTGCGACAACCGGTTTGCTGCAGTTGTCCAGGTAAACCAGCAACCTGGAGCACACCCGGGCATACTCGAGGCATTGTTCCCTGTCCCCCAGCATAGAGGGGAACCTGCCGATGTCGGCGCCGGCGGAAAATGCCGAGACGCCGTAGCCGGTTATGACGAACCCGGTGGTGTGCGGGTCGTTCTCATACTGTTTCAGCAAGGCGAGGATTTCGTCGGTCATATCATCGTGAATCGCATTCAGGGCCTCGGGGCGGCGCAGGGTGATGATTTTCACCCCGTCGAGTTCATCGACCAGGATAAACCGGTGAAAGTCCTGGTACGCGCGCAGCGGCCGTTGCGCGCCCGGCATGCCGGGTTTTTGCGCACAGAATTTGCCCAGGATACGTTCACTCTCCTGCTCGCCCAGTTCGCGCATCAATTCCAGCGGTCCCTGCCTGAAGGCGAAGGCCAGCCGGCAGCCCAGTTCCAGGTCCGCGGCGGCGCCGATATCACGGTCAAGGATGTCCACGGTCTGCGAGAACAGCACTCCCAGCAGGCGATCGCGTATTTCCGCAGCTATATCCTGCGGCACGTCTGCGCTTTCCCCGGGTTGTATGGTCAACCACTTTCCCGACTCGTCCCATTGTTGTCCCTCATTTTCAAATTGCGGGTGTCCTGGATTATCCCTGTCGAGTGCTTCGTGGAATATATCGGCGGGCAGGTAGTGGTTGCCTTCCAGTTCGGCCTGCAACGAGTTGGTCTCGATGATGATCGGGTTGCCGTTGGACATGTTCAATACGAAAAACGGGCCGGCATGGACGTAACTGCCCGCCACGTGGTCCACCTGCGCCGGGGTGGCGCCGGCGAGCAGGAATCCGGCTTCGTTGCACCAGTTGTCGAAGATCCGGTCGAGCATGAAGCAGACCACGTCGCGGGTGACCATCGGCACTTTTCCCGTCACGTAGAACAGCCGGCGCAGGCGCCGGATAAATTCCGCATCGGCCTGTTGCCAGTCGATCACTTCGACGACCGGGTTGCGGAAGGCCGGCGCAAAGAAATGGGTGACAGTAGTCCTGCCGGGATACTTCAGGTGTGAGAATA
>VYCZ01000062.1:1269-12017 GCA_009843675.1 Gammaproteobacteria bacterium
GGAATGGAACTGGTATTCGAGGTAATCATGCAATCCCGGCCGGCGATGTCTTCCGCCCTGGTGAAGATCTGTTTCTTCAGTTCGATATTTTCCGTGGCGGCCTCGATGACCCAGTCGCATCCATCCAGGTCGCCGTAATCAACGGAAGTTGTCAGGTTTTGCCGGACGCCTTCCGCTTGTTCCGGAGTCAGCTTCCCCCTGGCCACGCCTTTATCGGCGTAAGCGTGGAGTCTGTCCACGGCCCGGTCCAGCGCGTCCCGGCTGATATCGATCAGTACCAGGTTCAATCCGGGGATGGCGCTTTTCAGGTAATAACCGATATCCGGGCCGATGGTGCCGGCGCCGATGATGCCGATCCGGCGCGGCAGTTCCCGGTCCGGCCGGATCAGGGCTGGGTTGTTGTACTGTTGCATAGTTCGGTCAACTGAACTTTGTCCACTTTGCCTACCGCAGTTTTGGGCAGACTGTCGATAATACGGAACTCCGCCGGGATCTTGTAAGGCGCCAGGTTTTCGCTGCAATAATCCTGCAGCGTTTCCGCATCCGCGCCGTTCTCCAATACAGGTACGATGAATGCTATCGGCAACTCGCCGCGGTAAGCGTCCGACCTGCCGACCACGGCCGCTTCCTTCACGCCCGGGTTTTGATGCAGGATTTCCTCGATCTCCCGGGGAAAAACGTTATAGCCCGACACCAGCAGCATCTCCTTTTTCCTACCGCGGATGTACAGGTAACCGTCCTCGTCCAGTTCGCCGATATCGCCCGTGTACAGCCAGCCGTCGCGCAACGCCAGGGCCGTTTCTTCCGGACGGTTGCGGTAACCGCTCATCACCTGGGGACCGGTTATCCGGATTTCGCCCTTTTGCCCAGGGTCCAGTACCTTGACGCCGGTCTCGACGTCAACCACCTGGATTTCCGTTTGCGGCAGGGGAATGCCGACCGAGGTCGGTTTCCTTACCCCGTGCAGCGGGTTGAAGGATATGACCGGGCCCGCCTCCGACTGGCCGTAACCCTCGAGTATCGGTGTGCCGGTGATCCGTTCCCATTCCCTGAGGACGTTTTCCGCCAGGGGCGCAGACCCGGAAGAGGATATATACAGGCTGGAAAAATCGGTTTCGGCAAAGCCCGGATAATTCAGCAGCCCGGTAAACATGGTAGGACTGCCGGCAAACAGGGTGATCTTCTCCCGGACCAGCGCGTCAATCACATCCCGGGGATGGTAACGCGGCAGGATAACCAGGGCGCCGCGCCGGTAAACCATGGCGTGCAGGCACATGGACACCGCGTAACAATGGAATAGCGGCATGACGCACAAGGTTCTTTCCACGTCATCCCGGGTGGGGGTAACGGCCTCGCGCTGGCTCAGGTTGACGGACAGTGAATGATGGCTGATACGGGCGCCCTTGGCCGTGCCGGTGGTGCCGCCGGTAAACTGCAGGGTGGCCGGGCCGGCGGGTTCCGGCAGGTCGGCCAGCGTGTCGAGACCGGCGCGGTTGCGCCATGCCGTCAGACGGTTGCCGCTGCCGACGGCAACCAGGTGTTCGATATGCAATGCGTCAGCGAGGTTGAGGACCACTTCCTCAAGCGACTGGTCAAAGACAATGGCGGACACCCCGGCGTCATCCAGCATGGGCATCAGTTCACGCACCGTGTAAACCGGGTTCAACGGGACCGCTTCAGCGCGCGCGGCATGGACGGCGTACATCGCGATACATACGTCGATGGAATTGCCCATCAGCAGCGCAACCCGGCAACCGCCCAGGCCGAGAGCCCGAAGGTCGCGGCTGAAGCCGGCCACGCAACGCAGGTATTCCCGGTAATTGAGCCGTTCTTCGCCCAGCGCCAGGGCTTCCCGTTCGGGACTCTTCGCCGCCGCGTCAACCAGCGCGTGGACTACCGTGGGGAAGGGCACGGGTAATTCCGCCGCGGTTTCCTGCATTGTCAATCCACGCGTATGACGACCGCCATGGCGCTGTCCCCGGCTGCGCAGCCGTGGAACAGGCCGTAACCGCCGCCCAGCAGTATGAGCTCCTCAATGAGTTCTATCACCCCGCGCATCCCGGTCGGCCCCTGCGGGTGTCCCCAGATCAGGGAACAGCCGTAATTATTCATGGTCATGACGTCAATACCCATTTCCCTCGCGAAAATGATGTCATTGACCGCGAAGGGATTGTGCGACTTGACTGCCTTGACATCATGTATCGTTATTCCCGCCTGGGCCAGGGCGCGCCGGCTCGCCGGGATGGGTGCCGCCGGCATAAAGGCCGGCTCTTCCCGGGCCTGGCCGTAGGCGACGATGGCGATCCTGATCGCCGGGTCGCTGCTCAAGGGGCGGGCCTTGTCCGCCGTGGTGATGATCATGCCGGCATTGCCGTCGGCGGGGTGGGTCTGGCCGGCGTAGGTAATGGTGCCGCCCTCCTGCACCGGTTCCAGGCGTGCCATTTTTCTTTCGCTGGTTGCGGTGATGCCTTCGTCACCCGTCAGGGTGGAGCGCGTCTTCCTGTATTTCTTGTCCGGCACCTGCAGGGGCAACAGCATATATCTCTGCTGGAAAGATATGCCGTCCTGTAGTTCCAGGGCCTGTTGATACTGTTCATAGCGCCGCAGAACAACCTCGTGCTGCTCGGCAGTGGATATGTTCCACTTCTCCGCGCAATTCTCCGCGGTGCGGGTCATGTCACACTTCACATACGGGTCCTGGTTGAAATTGCTCATCACCCAGTCCTCGGTCTGCCCCGTGCCCCCGGGTCCCAGGGGGTCCGGATAGTACAGGTGCGGGCCGTTGGATATCCGGTCCGCGGTCACGGCCAGCGCGCATTCGGCCATGCCCGCCTGGATTTCCCGGGAGGCAGTCGCCATGACCCGGGCGCTGGTGGCGCAGGCCTGGCTCACAGTCGGCCCGGCGACATGTTCCATGCCGGCCATGGCCGTCAGCCAGGGCAGTCCGTAAAAACAGCTCTTCTGCGGAATGGTCATGCCCAGCACGCCGTAGTCGAACTGGGTGCCGTCCAGGCCTCGATCAGCCAGTGCGAGCCGGGTCACATGGGCGGCGAATTCCATGCTGTGCAGGTGCGCAAGACTGCCCTGCCACTTGGCAAACGGGGTGGTCCAGTAACCACCGTGAGGTATGCAGGTTTCCATTATGGGACGTAATTTTACCCGATTGCCTTATCGGAACAACCGGCATCCGGCATCTATCGTATAATATCCCACTGATCATGCCAGAGGCTGACGGAGTTGGAATATGGGTAAAAAAATCAAGGTCATCTTCCCGGTGCCCCTGAACGAACACACCAGGGAGTTGATTGAAAACCAGATACCGGCGGAGTATATCCGCCCGGAGTTCGACGTGGAATTCGTCGGTTCGAAAAGGCTGATGTCGCTGGCGGACAGCTATTACGACACCTATATCATGGACACCATCGTGATCGAGGCCGGGCTCAAGGCAGAGGAAGAGGGCTGCGCCGCGGTCTGCATCAATACGGTCAGCGATTCGGGCCTGTACGCCCTGCGCTCCCGCCTGAGCATCCCGGTAGTCGGTCCGGGGCAGGCGTCGTTCCACATCGCCGCCACCTTGGGACACAGGTTCTCGATCCTGACCATGTGGCAACCCTGGCTGGCCCTGTACCGCAAGACCCTGAAGGAATACGGCCTGGAACACAAGCTGGCCTCCATCAGGCATATCGATACCCGCCCGGACGTGCAGGAGTTGCTGACCGGGAAGGAAGAAGTGGTATTCGAGAAACTGAAGGAACAGGGTCTGCGGGCCATCGAAGAGGACGGCGCCGACGTCATCATCCTGGGTTCCACCACCATGCACCAGTCCCACCGTTTCCTGCGGGACAACCTGCCGGCGCCCGTGATCAACCCCGGCGTGGTGGCCTACAAACTGTGCGAAGCCCTGCTGGAGATGGGGCTGACCCACTCCAAGCAGGCGTTTCCCTCTCCGGAAACCATCCAGGATGACCTGCTGTTTCCGGGAAACTGAAACGCCCGGTTACCAAACGGGGGCGTAATATCCTCGCTGCCTATCGGACAGTTCGCCAGTCTGTCGATTGCTCGAAGGCATGGGCGGCCCGGTAGATTGTCTGTTCAGCATGATACCGGCCCACCAGCATCAGGCCCACCGGCAGGCCGTCGACCTGTGCGCAGGGGATGGAGATGGCGGGATGCCCGGTGGCGTTGAACTGGCAGGTGTTCAGGGTATTGCCGAATGCCGTTTCCATGACCTGGTCGTCACTGGCGTTATCCAGCGACTGCGGGTTTTGCGCGGCCGTAGCAACCGTGGTCGGCAGCAGCAGCAGGTCATACTCCTGCAGGGGTTTGTCGTAGCTCGCCCGGAGTTTCCGCACCAGGTTCTTCGACCTGGCGTAATAGCGGCCTTCATACTTCTCAAGGTAGCGGCCCAGCAGCAGGATCAAGGCTGCGTTGATCGGCATATCGCTTTTTCGGAGGGTCCAGTTGCGCATTGCCGCAGACATTGCGGGCGAATAAACGTCATCATGGTTGAACCCTACACCGTTCAGCTTCAGGGTCTGCCATAAACCATCGGTGACCACGCCTCCCCAGACAGCCGGGCCGGTCAGGTGGTCGGGGATGGATATTTCCTCCACCGTGGCCCCCAGCGAGGCGAAGTGTGAAGCCGCGGCGCTGACGCCTCGATCCACTGCGGGCGCGGAAGACGGCCAGCCGAAACCTTCCTTTACCACGGCGATCTTCAGCCCTGCCGCCCCCTGTTCCAGCCGGCCGGTGTAGTCCGGCCTGTCGCCTTCTCCGCTGCCGGCCATGACTTCCAGGTACCGGGCATTGTCGGCAACCGTATCGGTCAGGGGGCCGATATGTTCTATGGACGCCTCTATGGGTACGCCACCGCTGAAGGGCACCACGCCCCGGGTCGCTTTCATCCCGACCACGCCGGTCCAGCTTGCCGGGATGCGCACCGACCCGCCCTGGTCGGTGCCCAGGGCCATATCCACTTCGCCGGTGGCAACCAGGGCAGCGCTGCCGGAGGACGAACCGCCGGTGGAATAACCCGGTTTCCGGGGATTCTGCACGATGCCGTTGGTCGAGGTAGCGCTGCCGCCGGACAGGCACAGGTATTCACAGGCGGTCTTCCCCACTATCTCGGCGCCGGCGTTGAGCAGCCGATCCACCACTGTTGCATCGAAATCGGCAACGAGGCCGGCCAATACGTCCGAGCCGTTCGTGAGAGGCAGGTCCGCGACAAAGATGTTGTCCTTGACCGCAACCTTCGTGTCGAGCAAGGGGCCGGTTGCGGCGCCTTTGATATTGCATTTCAGCAGCCAGGCGCCGTAAGGATTTTCGCCTGCCTCGGGATAGTAGTAATCCCGGCCGGAGTAAGCCGAGACCGGCAGTTCGCCATCACACCGGTCGATAAATTCATAACCTTCCGCTATGGGCTGCATGTATTCAAGCAGTTTTTCCGCCTTGTTATCGTCCACGGCCAGGTTGAGTTCGGCGGCCAGCCGTTTCAATTCCGCGCTGTCGGGTAGTTTGAAAGTCACAGATCAGTTCCTCCATTCTGCAGGCGTTTCATTACAGTAATTACTTTACGAGTTAACCATTACAGGTTAATAATATGGATCGGGGAATAATGCAAGTGTCCACATGAGAATGAACGTGAATCATCATACCAGCCACGTCGATACTTTCGTCAGGGATAACCTGCCGCCGCCGGAGCAGATGCCCGATTTTCTGTTCACCACCGGCGAGTTGCAGTATCCCGGGCGCCTGAACAGCGCCGCAGAGGTGCTCGATAAAAAGATCGCCCAGGGCTACGGCGCCAAAAACGCCCTCCTGACGCCCAACGAGACCTGGAGCTACCGGGACCTGTACGAGAAGTCCAACCGCATCGCCCATGTGCTGGTCGAAGACCTGGGCCTCGTGCCGGGCAACCGCGTCCTGCTGCGCGCGCCCAACAACCCGATGCTGGTCGCCTGCTGGTTCGGCGTGATAAAAGCCGGCGGTGTGGCCGTTGCCACCATGCCGTTACTGCGCAAGCGGGACCTGGAACCGATTATCAACAAGGCGCAGGTCCAGTTCGCATTGTGCGATGAACGTCTTATGGGCGAGTTGTCCGGCGCGCTGGAAACCACCGGGTCGTGCAGCGGGTCGTGCAGTTCAACGGCTCCGGAGAGGCCGGCGCGGGGGCGGAACTGGAGCAACTCATGGCCGCAAAGGAAACCTCTTTCGATCCGGTCCCGACTGCCAGCGACGACCCTGCCATTATCGCCTTCACCAGCGGCACCACGGGCCAGCCCAAAGGCACGGTGCATTTCCATAGGGACATCATGACCATGTGCATCTGCTGCAACGAATATGTGGTCAAGCCGGAGCCTTCCGACATCATTATCGGCAGCCCGCCGGTCGCATTCACCTTCGGTCTCGGGATGCTGGTCGGCATGCCCCTGTATGCAGGCGCCAGCGTGGCGCTGCTGGAAGCGGCCCCGCCGCTGGAACTCGCCAGGGCGATCGGCCGCTTCAGGGCGACCATCTGCTCGTCCGCGCCGACTGCTTACCGCGCCATCCTGAGCCACATCGGCGAGTTCGACCTGAGCAGCCTGAGAAAATCGACCTGCGCCGGCGAAAAGCTGCCCTTGCCCACTTACGAGGAATGGCTGGCGGCAACCGGGCTCAGGATGATCGATATCTTCGGTTCGACAGAAATGATCCACGTGTTCATTTCTGCGGTCGGTGACGAGATTCGTCCCGGGGCGTCGGGCAAGGCGATAACCGGCTACCGGGCCTGCATCCTGGATGACGACAACCGGCCTGCGGCGCCGGGCACGCCGGGCCGCCTGGCGCTGAAAGGCCCGACCGGTTGCAAGTACCTGGCCGACGAACGGCAGAAAAACTACGTGGTCAACGGCTGGAACCTGACCGGGGATGTCTGCACCATGGACGAAGACGGTTACGTGTGGTACCAGGGGCGCACCGATGACATGATCATCTCATCCGGTTACAACATCTCGGGGGCGGAAGTGGAAGCGGCGCTGCTGCCGCATCCTGCCGTCAGTGAATGCGGTGTCGTCGGCATCCCGGATGAAGCCCGGGGTATGATCATCAAGGCCTTTGTCGTGCCGGCCGAAGGTGTCCGGGCATCGGGGCAACTGGCCGGCGAACTGCAGGAGTTCGCAAAACGGACCATTGCGCCGTACAAGTACCCGAGGATGATAGAATTCATTTCGGAGCTGCCGAAGACCCAGACCGGCAAGATCCAGAGACATAAACTGCGGGCAATGCCCCACTGAAACAGCATCAACCTGAAGGTGATACAAATGGTTACAGCAATCGTGCTAATCAATACCCATCACGGCAGGATCAACGAGGTCGCCGAAGCCCTGGCCGATATACCGGAATTTTCCGAGGTCTACTCCGTGGGCGGCAGTTACGACATTGTCGGCATCCTGCGGGTCGAGACCAACGAGGCCATTGCCGACATGGTAACCAGCCGCATGGTAAACATCGAAGGCATTGAAAACACCGAGACCATGATCGCCTTCAAGACCTATTCGCGCCACGATCTGGAACAGATATTTTCCATCGGGATGGAATAAAGCAAGCCAGCTATGGCTTTCGTCGTTGCAACTGACGTAGGCGGCACCTGTACCGATACGGTGATCGTCGAGGACGGTCGCTCCGTCTTTATCGGCAAGGCCTTGTCCACCCCGCCGGATTTTGCCGGGGGGGTGATCGCTTCCATCCGCTCCGCCGCCTCCGTGATGCAGGCGGACCTGGATGATATTTTCCGGCAGACGTCCCTGTTCATCCACGGCTCCACCGTGGTGGACAACACCTTGCTGGAGCGCAAGGGCGCCCGCACCGGCCTGATCACCACGGCGGGTTTCGAGGACACCCTGCTGGTCACCCGGGGCGCCTACGGGCGCTGGTCCGGCCTCTCGGAAGAAGGTCTCAAACACCCGGTCGCCACGGACCGTCCGGCGCCGCTGGTGCCGTTCGGGCTGATCCGCGGGGTGACGGAACGGGTGGACTATAAAGGCGCAATTATCCAGCAACTGGACGACAGCGAGGTTGAGCAGGCCGTCGGTTACCTTATTGACGAGCATCAGGTTGAGTCTGTCGCTATAGCGCTGTTATGGTCGTTCGCCAACCCCGTACATGAACAGCGCATCCGTTCCATCATCAGGGCGCGCAACCCGGATGTTCATGTGTCCGTCAGCAGCGAGGTGGCGCCGGTCCCGGGCGAGTACGAACGCACCTCGACCACCGTGATCAACGCCTATGCCGGGCAGGTGGTCAGCAACTACATCAATAACCTGCAAAAACTGCTGGGCGAATTCAATTACCGGGGGCCGGTGCTGGTCATGCAGGGCTACGGCGGCCTGCTGCCTGCCGAACAGGCAGCCGGACGGGCGGTGAACATGGTGGAATGCGGCCCGGTTGCCGGAGTCATCGGCAGCAAGTTTCTCGGCGATCTCATGGGCGACGGCAACATCATCGCCGCGGACATGGGCGGCACCACGTTCAAGGTGGGTGTTATCCAGGACGGCGAAATCGAGTATGCCAGGGAGCCCCTGATTGACCGGTTCCATTACTCGGTGCCGAAGATCGACGTAGCGTCCATCGGCGCCGGCGGCGGCAGCCTGATCACCCTGGAACAGGACACCGGAGCGCCCCTGGTGGGGCCGCAAAGCGCGGGGGCAAACCCCGGTCCTGTCTGCTACGGCCTCGGCGGCACCCGGCCCACCGTGACCGATGTGTTGTTGTTGCTGGGTTATATCGATCCGGAGCATTTCCTGAGCGGCGCCATAACCCTGGATGTGGACAACACGGCCCGGCTGTTCCGGGAACAGATCGCGGACCCGCTGGGCCTGTCCGTGGAACAGGCGGCGATCGGCATATTCCGGGTGGCGAACGCACAGGCCACCGACCTGATCCACAAGATCACCGTTGAACAGGGCCTGGACCCCCGGGATTTCGTGCTGCATGCGTTCGGCGGCACCTGCCCCATCCTAGCCGGCGCGTTCGCCCGGGAACTGGGCGTGCAGCGGATCATCGTGCCGTATACCGCATCGGTGAACTGCGCCTTCGGCCTGGCCAGCACCGACGTCATGCACGATTACAGCGTGACCCTGACCAAATCCGTCCCCTGTCCTGCAGGGGAGATCAATGCCATTTACGAACCCATGATCGGCGCGGCGAAACAGGCGCTGGAACAGGAGGGGTTCCCGGAGGATAAAATGAGCCTCAGGTGGTCCGTCGGGTTCCGTTACGCGATGCAGGTCCATGAAGTAGTCACACCGGTACGCGCAGCGACACCGCTGGATGAGGAAGGACTGCAACAACTGGTCAGCGATTTTGAAACATTATATGAAAACCGCTACGGTAAAGGTTCCGCCTACCGGGACGCGGGTATTGAAATGACCGGGTTCCGCCTGAGCGCGGCCGGCAGGATAGAACGCCCCGAGGTTGCCGCGCAGGCGTTGGCCGGTTCCTCTCCTGACGCGGCCCGTACCGGGCGGCGCAGGATATTTGTCAGCGGCCATGACAGTCTCACTGAGGTAGACATCTATGATTTTGAAAAACTGAGGCCCGGTAATACCATAATCGGGCCGGCAGTGATTCACACGCCGATCACGACCATCGTAATCCAGGACGAACAGCAGGGCTTCATGGACGGGCACAGAAATATTATCATTGACGCAGGTATTCCTGTTAACTATGTTGATTAAGGGTTTTAGTGACTGTTTTTACGCGACTAGCGCCAGGGATGAGTGCGGGACCGGGCCAGGGAGGGCCCACTGGAGCGGAAAAACAGTCACTAAAACCCTGAAGGCTGAGGTTAGCATGACATGATTGATCCGATCACATTTTCGATCATCCGCCACCGCCTGTTCCGGGTCGTGGACGAGGCGGTAATTACCCTGAAGAACGTATCGGGCAGCGCCATCACCAACGAAGGCCACGACCTGATGGTGTCCCTGTACCGGGCGGACGGCACCCTGCTGATGGGCGGCGTCGGGTTCCTGCACCACCTGACCAGCGCCGCGGAGGCGTGCAAGTCCATCATCCGGCGCTTCCGGGGAGACATCCACGCCGGCGACGTGTTCCTGCTGAACGATCCCTACACCGCGGCCTTGCATACCTCGGACGTCTACCTGGTGGCTCCTATCCATTACCGGGGGGAACTGGTGGCCTGGAGCGCCTGTTTCGTGCACGTGTACGATATCGGCGCCACCAACCCCGGCGGCTTCTGCCCCGATGCGGAAAACATCTATACGGAAGGCTTCAGTTCTCCGGGGATACGGCTGGTGGAGAAGGGCGAGATCAACCGGGCCGTCATGGACACCTTCCTTAACATGGTGCGTTCCCCGGACATGGTGGCGCTGGACCTGAATTCCATGATCGCCTGCAACAACGTCGCCCGGGAACGGATGCTGGCCCTCATCGAAAAATACGGATTCGAGACCGTCGATGAGACCTGCAAAACACTGATCGCCAGGTCTGAAGAGAAACTGCGCGCCCGGCTGCGGGAACTGCCCAACGGCCAATGGCAATCACGCCAGTACCTGAGTGTGAAGGACGAGATCTACCGGGTCGAACTGACCATGACCAAGCAGGACGATTCACTTATTTTCGATTTCAGCGGGTCCAGCGAGCAGAGCCGCTATGCCATCAATTGCACCAGGTGGGCCTCCCTGGGCGGGTTGTTCGCGCCCCTGTTCCCGTTGCTGTGCTACGACATCACCTGCAATGAAGGCGTGATC